>WJLE01000115.1 GCA_014728655.1 Candidatus Uhrbacteria bacterium | reverse complement strand
TCAATCAGAAGCATCGAAACACATGCCCGCTTTGCCGAGGCCGGGGAAGTTTGCCAGACGAATTGTTCCCTGGTGCGTACATCACGCCCGACGGCACGCCGGCCACAACACGCACTGAAGTTTTGCTAACTGGCCAGCTGCGGGACGCGCAGGACAAAATCAGCCGTCTATTAGAGGTGATTACCAAGATAGACGGTGCCTTAAGTCATGCTATCGAAATACCACGCTATACACGAGAGAACACACTTCAGAGAGTAAGTGAGGCAGTTCTTTATGCCAGCCGTGCGCTAGCACAGGAGACCAGCAGTGAGTGACAGCAAGCCCTTAGTTGGTTTTTTTGATGGTAACTCGTCGGTTGATACTTTCAGGAGCGTGGCAGGCAAGAAAATTCTAAGCCTGGAGCTGGTGGTTGACGCTGAGCGTACATATGCCAATGATCCTACGAGCTATCTGCAATTTGAGCTTGAAGGCGGTGCCAAGATACGTATGTGCGACCTCGGTCAGGAGTGTTGTGAAGAGCGATATATAACTACTGATGATAAGTTGTCTGACTTTATTGGTTCGCACCTGATTTCCGCCGAGGTGCGCGACGCGCCTGATATAAAAAATGAAGCAGGCGGTGTGCATGAAGTGCGCTTTCTTATCGTGACGACCAGTCTGGGTGCATTCACTTGCGAAACGCATAATGTCCACAGTGGATACTATAGCGGTTTTGAATTGGCCGTCATTCCGGTTGATTAGAACGCCTGTACTAGTACCACAGTCCCAATTTCATGATAAGGACTTATTATCACGAGTAATGATTTAACAATTTAGTCATAGGAAAAGGGAATGAAAATCAGATTACCAGATAAGCCAGGCGTGTTTTTTGATGTCTTCAATGCTGAGCGTGATTTGGGCGCCGGTGACTTGGTGCGTTCAAGCACTGATGGCAAAAGCGGCTGGGTGGCATCAGTCGCGCCGGATGGGAAAACCTGCTTGGTTTCATATGACGCGGCAACTCATGCTGGTATTTGGAATGGTGTGTACCCAATGTCAAAGCTTTTTCCCTATTTCTGGCAATTGGAAAATGGATGGTATATCTATGAGAGGGGCGGTTACGATGACCAAACACGGCAAATGACAATTCGATATGCGCCAGACATGGGCCATGTAGAACTGAAAATGAAGGTGGAGCTTCCGAGAACCGAAGAGGAAACACTGGTGTCGTTCAGATTGGATTATGACCAGGTTGCTGCTCTTGTGCGGGGTTTTTCAGAGGTGCTACCGGAAATCATACAGCAATTCTATGAGTCATAGGAAAAGGGTAGAAATGGCAATTGTAACCATCAATCAAGCAGTGGCTTTTGAATTACCAGATAGTGCATTGCCAGAGTTGATTGAAAACTTGCATGAATTGATTGAATTCTATGCTGGCGATGAGGAAAAAGAGAGCAAGTTTTATACCAGTGAATTCGATGGCGCAACCATGACCCTTGTGCCCTGGGATGATATATCTGATGGCATTGCTATGCGCCAGGAAATTATGAGCGCTGATGAATTACGTCGTGGCTGGAAGGTGCGGGGCAAATGAGACCAATCTGGGTAAGAGCAGTGGCACCAGGAACGCCAGCGCATTATTTTCACTGCAATGAGTCGGGCAAGCTTTCGCCTGTCGGTGTCTCAGATACCTTTTATAACTTTGTGGATGTTGATGAGGCCAGGGCGTACATTCAGCAGAACATGAATGAGCCGGTAGATACGTGCTGGGAGTTTGGCGCTGAGAAGCCGAGGAAGCAAGACATATTTGCATCCTACTGGGAAATCACAACGCTGGAAAATGGCAAGTCGGTTGTGCTTGAACGTATTGACTTGCAGTCCAGCGAACCCAGAGAGGGGTCAAGTTCATGAACAAAACATACTCAGATGCATTTCGGGCAGCATTCCTGCCACGACAATCAGGTTCATGGGAGTTTGAATTCTTGGCTTTTGGCCAGTATCCATATGCCATAAAGGCAAAGATTAGGATGGATAATCCTGATTTTTCGCGACAGGAGAATGAATTCGTGATTGACGCAAAAGCCCATGCGGCGCTGTATACGATTATCAGCCAGGAGCGGCGAGAAGAGATGGTCACCTTTGATGATAGTGAAGATGCTCGACTGGCACTGGAACTGTTGAACAATATCACGATTGAGGCGGCATAGATGATGTCTTATCAGGTGCAGGATAGTGAATGGCCGGCAGGGGAGTATCGACCACCTGTGCATTATGGTGGGGTGGATTATGTATGGCCGGTGGTGCCTGATTCGATACATTGCATAGACGTGCTGGAACTGGCGGGGAAGCTACCGCCGGAGAGTGTGGATATGATCCTGGCGGATTTGCCGTATGGAACGACGGCTTGCGAGTGGGAT
>WJLE01000014.1 GCA_014728655.1 Candidatus Uhrbacteria bacterium | reverse complement strand
TTATGGAGCGTTGCAACATCTGGAAGCGAAAGTCCATTACAGCGATGGTCGAATTATCCAACCGGAAGCGTGGCGACTGGACGTGGCGGATTTTGGGCATTTGACAGCATAAATAATACGGGCACCACAATAATTCCAAATATTACAGGGGATGTAACGGCAACCTTAACAGGTATCTATGCCGTATCCGAAAGCGGAGGCGGGACAAGCGGCGGATCATTTAATGTTGATAATGGAAGCACAGTAGATATATACGATGATGGCACAGACGTTTTAACAATCACAGTTAATGCAGACGGCAGCGTAAGCATTGCAAGAAGCGCAGGTGCAACAACGTTTGATGTCAGTTTGTGGCTAGTATGGGTATAATTAATTAGGGAGGATAGAATGAGCGGGAAATGGATAAGCAGTTTTTGGATACCGATGTATAGAAATGCAGGATTAAACGATACATTAAAAGCATTAAGCGTGCAGGGTTTGTCAAACGGAGAGCTGGTAGGCGCAATTAACGCTAAGGTTGATTTGCCTAGTTTGAATTGGGAAATGCTTACTGAGTATATCAGTGATGTGCAAAACATCGGGGAGCTATCAGGATGTCAGATGATAGGCATTGAGTTGCCGCCGCCAACAGAAAGAAACGCTGCTCCGACAGGATTAGGGCAAGACGCTAATGGTATTTGGTTTGGCGCGCCAAATAGTGGAGAAGCTACGGTTTGTTGGTTTAGAAACAGCGAATTGCGATTTTGTAGATTGCAAGATACTAGCACTGATCGAAGCGCAACAAAGGCAGAATTAGGCGTTGTAATTGGAGACAAGGTGCAAATTTGTATTCTTGACAATCAAACCTATGGGTGGTGGGCAAACATAGAAGTAACTTAACAAAAAGTTCACGAAAAGCGAATAGTATTTATTTATCGAATATAGCCGTGACATACTTGAAAACGACGGCATTGTGCAGTACAATGAGGACAAGTATATGCTTCAGCGCGAGGTATCCAGATGCTAACCATCGATGCCCTGTGCCAGGCATATCAACGTATTGAAGAACTCAAAATCCGACTAGCGCAATTAGGGGTACTATGAATGATCAACTGTTATCAACCCCGGCGAAGCCCGGGGCCTACTCTCTATTCCTAACTATTACATGAAAGGACAGAACCAAATGGCAAAAGTAATACTTAATAACATCGGCATAGCAGAGCGCGTCGTCGTGCGCAACGTGCTATCCAAGCTGACAGAAATAACGCCCATCATCGCGTATCGCGTCAAACGGCTGCGCAACAAGTTCAGGCTGACCCCCCTCCATACTGAGTTAGACGTGCTCACAGAGCGCGAAAAAGATAAACTTGTTGAGCAGGGGTTTGAGCGCGAAAAACTGCAAGGATATGCGCCTACCTGGGACGACCTACTAGAGGCGGGTAACTGGCAGCCTGAGCCCGGCATGGACGTGTGTTATGGCATTGAGGTTGAGGCGGATCAGGCAGATATTGAATGGTTAAAAGAGCAGCTAGACGCTACCAGCGTGTGGGTAAAAGGGCGTGATGGTGAAGCACTACAAATTGAATCGGCCATGATTGAAGCCATCGCTAACCTATATCAGAGCATAGAAGTAGCATTGAAGGAGGGATAACCGATGGAAGCGGGCAAGGCCATGGACATCATCATCGACCAACTCAAAACGATCTCTGAAAAAATCCAGGACTTGCCGATGCTGGCAGCGAGGATGGAGGCGCTAGGTAGCGGATTGGATCGCATTGAACACCTAGTCACCAAAAACGTCGAGCGACTAGAGAATAAGGACAACGAGTTAGATGATAGGCTCACGCAGTTGCAAATCAGCGTTCAGCGCAACGAGGCCGGACTAACGATTCACGCCAACGATATTGACAATTTGAACAAGAAAAGCAAAATCATTGAGAAGTTTCAACAAGACTGGATGCCTTGGCTAGAAACGAGCAAATGGTTAGTTATTCTTATCGTGGGCGTATCTATCACAGCTATTGTGCGCTGGGCCTTGATAAGACTCGGTATTGTGGTGCCTTAGGGAGGTAAGTCGATGAACCTAGATTTTGAAGGCGGTTGGACACGAAAAACGCATAACGGACAGGAGTATGGTGAAATCTTCACGCCGGTTGGCTGGACGTCATTCTGGCGTGAAGAGGTGGCGAATTACCTGTTCAGGCCGGAAATGCAAGTGATTGAAAAGGTACCGCCATTCCTGGACCCACCGCGCGTTCAGAATGGGCAGAAGGCGTTAAAACATTTCAAACTGTACGGAAGAATTGACTGTGGTGTGTACCAGGTAATCACGGGACTGCGTGGCAAGTTAACGATCTCGGCCTGGGCGCACGCAT
Source organism: Candidatus Uhrbacteria bacterium (assembly GCA_014728655.1). Taxonomy (GTDB): domain Bacteria; phylum Patescibacteriota; class Patescibacteriia; order 2-12-FULL-60-25; family 2-12-FULL-60-25; genus 2-12-FULL-60-25. Next base: position 1,447 of record WJLE01000014.1, on the reverse strand, counting down.
GGTACTCAATGCGCGACAATCCACACCAAAGCGAGTATGAGGACGGTGGACAATGGCTTCCTATCAATGACGGGGATCCGGGCATTGATCTCCGCGTGGGCATAGGGCCGCCTACGCCTGACCCCTGGTCAAATGACATCCAGTGGCGCACGGCCAATGTGTATGATGAGTACAAGCGTATCATTCTCAACACCTATGTTGACGATGATTTTTGCCTGTACCTGCGCGCCGAAGCACTCTACCCGTTCAAGCATACAGACGTTTACTGGGACTATGTGACCATTGATGTTGATAAGCCGGAGGGCTGTCGCGGCTTGCCGCGTGAGCAGTACCGCCGCACCTACTACCTGTTACCGCAAAATGCGACCAAAGCGCAAACTCAAGCTACCGTAGATTTGGCGTATCCCGACCGCAGCACTGTCGGGTTCAGCGCCGACGACGCCGGCATTGGCGATCTTGATCATCGCATCGTCAAAGTGGTTTGGCCCACAGACTCGGCCTGGAACGGTACGGCCATCGAAGCATTTTTCCAAGAGCACTACCCTGGTGTTGCGGTAGAGCACGTCAGCATCGGCGGGCAACCGCCGGGACAGCCCGCACCAGAGTCAGGAAACGGCATCGGCCTACACATCCTGCAAAACACCGACAACAGCGCCCAATACTGCCGTGAGGGAAAACCAAGGGTGGTTAAGGTATTCTCTGGCGGAGACGCACAACACTATAAACAGGCATATCCTGACTGCAAGGTTATCTTCAGAAAGTACATTCAAAACGACGGTTGGGATTTCGTCAAAGCTCCTGATCAGCGCAGGGCCGCCAATCAACACATAGACGCCTATGCCCCTGACCTGGACCGATTCGGGCAGTACATCGACTACGTAGAAGCAGCCAACGAGACGATCTCGCACAACTATGAGCAAAACCTGGAATCGGTGCGCTATGATCGCATCTTCGCCGAGGAGCTTCACAAACGCTATCCGCAAATTGGACCGTGCTTACTCAATATTGCAGTAGGCAATCCCCACGAAAGCCAGTTCAAGGACCTGGTACCTGCCGTGGAGCGCATTGTGGAGTATGCAGGCGTTGTTGGCTATCACGCCTACTGGACAGCAAACCGAGATCGTAACTGGCTGGAAGATAAATGGAAGTACCATGCCGGGCGCTGGACTGAAATGGATAAAGTTTTCAATCAACACGGTCTGTATCCTAACTATGCGGCCACAGAAGGCGGGATTGTGTTCTCCAACACTGGTGACGACATGCATAGCGGGCTAGGCTGGAAAGCTGCTGGTTCCATTGAGGACTATCTTGACCAGATGGACATCTACAACGCCTTAGTTACCCAATGGAACGCCGAACATAATCATCGCTGTCTGGGCGTGACCCTGTTTTCCGTAGGCGGGTGGGGATGGGAAGAATTCTGGCTCGGGTCAGGAGAGATCGAGCT
>WJLE01000114.1 GCA_014728655.1 Candidatus Uhrbacteria bacterium | reverse complement strand
CTTAATAAACCATGCCGCTGCCATCGTCGGAGCCCGACCATGACCGTTCGTGCAATGAATGAACACTTTTCCACCGGACTGCAGGACTTCATCGATAAAGCAGATACCCAATCCAAAACTACGCTCCGAGGGAGCGGTATGATCCGGGGTTGGTAGCCACAGATAACTTTCCACGCCGTAAGGCGCATCGACGTTTTCCCCTTCCATGGAAAGGTCATGAAGCACACCAGCGTTGATCAGCATCTTCGTGTAGTGCGTCTGGCAACAGCTGTTCGTTCCAACATAGATCTGATCCGTGATCCTACTGATATCCATGAGCACATGACCCTTTTGAAAATTCGGTTCACTCAATACGCCTTTCAGTCGATTCACAAGACCGTTGATGATTTTCATAGTTGCTCACAGGGTATCGAACAATCCTGAAACACAAAAGGCGGTATCCGGCCGGTCGGGCATCCTCGCCAGGTAGACACCGACTCCGGATATCGCCTTTTACGCCCCATTTTACAATGGGTAATTTGTGAGTGGAATTATAACACAAGACCGTGATATTGCGAATAGGGAACGCGAGGGTACAAAACCACTCCGTCTTTCGGAGTGGTTCAAGCAACCGTTCAGAGACTACGGTGTCAATCGATCCACCTTGGCCTCAATCCCGTCGATTCGCTGATTGATGGCACGAATCTCCCGAACAATATCTCCGCGCAGCTGTTGAGAACGAACTTCTTCCCGCTGTTCGGTTTCCGCCTGCACGGCCGTAAATGCAATCGCCGCTGTAAGGACAATGGCTAGGCCTGCGACCACGGATGCAGCCCACACGTGCCGCGACCCTTCCGCCGCTTCTGCGGCATGATGATGACTAGGGTGTGACGTCGGCCCACAGTAACGGACGGACTTCGGCCCGCAGTCCTTACAACCCATCTTACATCCCTTGCAGGGTGCGGGGCTGTTCGCAGCCTTCTTCGCACGGGTGCGGCGAGGCGTTGCTGCTTTCTTTGTCTTGGTTTGAGGCATAGAATAGATAGTAAATTTGAAATCATTATAACATAAATACCTGTGGAAAACGAAGTTTGGATTCCAATGAAGCACCCCGTGCGCAGTGTCCGTATCACCTCTGCACCCGTTCATACCATGCGTAATGCGCAATCGAAAACCCCGCGTCGCGGGGTTTTTCGCTAGTGGACGCACCTGGATTCGAACCAGGGACCTTCACAATGTCAATGTGACACTCTAACCAACTGAGCTATGCGTCCTGAAATTTTATTTAAACTTACAAATGCCACATGGACATGTCACCCTGAGCGACAATCTACCATACCTGACTTCGAATCGCATTCACCCGATAGATCCGATGGCTCATTCAACTCTGAATACAGCGAAGGGCAACGGAACTATGCGTCCAAAAAAATGGTTAAATTTACAATAGCCCTGCGGGCATGTCACCCTGAGCCTAAATGACATGAGGCAAAGCCGTATGCATGAAGAGCAAGGGCAACAGAGCTACGCATCCCAATCGATGAAACGCGTCTTCGAAGTGAGAGCCCGCCTGAGCCCCTGCAACGCGGGGAGCGAAGCCCTAAGCGATCCAACGTAACCCAAAGGACGAAGGAGGGGCGTCGAAGGAGATGCGAACCGAACACTTGTCTAAACTTCTAATGACCACCTGAACCCGTTACGCTAAATAGGAATCGTTCCTAAATTGGGTGTGACGATCTTAGCCAAAAACGATCCGGACGTCAACGATGTCGTGTTTCCAATTCTTCAACAGCAGCGTATAATACGCACGATTTATGCATCCGACGAAATCCCGTCCCCTGGCGTTTTTTAAACAGTTCCTCGCTCACCCAAGGGAGGTGGGCGCCATCCTGCCTACCAGCTTGCGGACGGCCAGGGTCATGGCATCTCCGATACGATCAACGGACCGCGTGCTCGAGATGGGCGCGGGAACCGGAACGATTACGGAGGCGATATTGGAGCGGATTGAGGATCCATCACAGCTGACCTCTGTGGAGCTGGATCCGGAACTCGCGAAGAAATTTCGCACAAACTATCCAAACGTCCATCTCGTCGTCGGAGATGCGGAGGAAGTCCTTCGCAATTTGTCCGATACGGACGCAATCATTTCCGGCATTCCGTTTACGGTAATGAAAAAAGATAAACGGGAACGGATGTTTGACTTGATCAAGAACAGATTGTCCCCTACCGGAGTCTTCGTTGCGATCCAGTATTCCCTGTCCACCAGAAAAGCATTACAATCCATCTTCCGAAGTGTAGAGATCCGATGGTCCCCACTAAACGTTCCTCCGGCATTCGTTTATATCTGCCGAGATCCGAAATAAAAAAGACGCCTCATTGAAGAGACGCCTCAAGGACGATTGAAGAGGGTTTTGGGACATCCGGATGTAGAAATCCACGCAATCGACGAGCGACGCGCTTCCAGTTATCCACGTCACACACCTCTCCGCGCAACGTCAATGTCCGCGGTGTATCCGTGTGCTCCGGCAATGGAAACTCGTTCCGGGTGAAAAAGATCATCTGCGCGGGCCGATCCAGTAGTCGTTCCGCCTGATCCAGAAGCTCCAACTCAAAATGATCCGCATGTCGTCCGCTCGACGGAGCGTCTCGTTCATCCTCCAGTTCGAGGATGAGCGCAATTCGTGCTTCCTGTGGCGTATTGCGTAATGCCAGAAGCGCCTGCGTAAAGGAAGTTACCGCGATGACGTGATAGACATCGTCATCCTCGTCCTCGCTCATGAAGATTTCGTGAATCCGGCGGATGGTTCGTTTCTGCTGTACGGTGTCGCTATCGGCAATGAGAATCAATTTCGGAACCCGTTCCATACCCCTCTTTTTCCGTGCGTTGTGCGGTGAATGTACAAAGTGCGCGCATTCTACAGAGCGTTCACCTTTTTGTCAATAGAAACACCCTTCCAAGACAACAAGGAAGGGCGCGAGGCGACCTTAGGCCGCCACGATGGGAAGTGCGAGAGCAAACGCGATCAGATCCGGTCGTACCTGAAGAAAGTTCTCCTGCTGATATAATTTTCCATTCAACGTCCGGACCGAAATGCAGTCCACTGGTGCGCATGCCGAAGTATAACCATGTGTGGCGATCACCGCCTTGCGCAACCGGTCGCCCAAAAGACGATACAGATCCTTCACCAAACCCGGACCATCCAGGTCGGCTTTCAGGTTGCCATCTGTTACCAGAAAGACTTCACAATCCTCACCTTGCTCCGCCATAAACACGGACGCTTGATAGGGACACGTAAATCCGTGAATGGTGAGCCGATCAAGCACGACGCTTGGAAGGTCTTGGCGGAGGCAGACCTCCGTCAACTCCACATTCTGGTCAAAATCATCCACAACAACCAACATGCGCTTCATGCAGTCCCTTTCAAAGTGCGTTTACGATTGAGAAACGAAAAATAGCCGTCCGGCTATTCTTGTTTCTGTTTGAACAACCCAAGAGTGATCGCAGGTTCGTGTTCCCGATTTTGTTGATGTCCCGATGTAACATCGGGATCGACCATCGGGAAATGTTGTTCCGGTTACGAGGTAACCGGAAAGTTACTCCCTAGAAAGGAGGTGATCCATCCACAGCTTCCGCTACGGATGCCTTGTTACGACTTCGTCCCTATCGCCGGCTCTACCTTCGTCCCCTCATCGGGGCCTTCGGGTATTTCCGACTCTCTTGACGTGACGGGCGGTGAGTACAAGACCCGAGAACGTATTCAATGCATCGTGGCTGATATGCATTTACTAGCGAATCCGACTTCATGAGGGCGAATTTCAGCCCTCAATCCGAACTGAGGCTACGTTTGTTGGGATTAGCTCCGCCTTACGGCTTGGCAACCCTTTGTCGTAGCCATTGTAGCACGTGTGTAGCCCTGGACGTAAGAGCCATGCTGATTTGACGTCATCCCCACCTTCCTCCCCGTTATCCGGGGCAGTCTCCCGTGAAATACAACACGGAATAGGGGTTGCGCTCGTTATCCGACTTAACGGTACATCTCACGACACGAGCTGACGGCAACCATGCAGCACCTAGACACCACCCTCGAAGGCGGCCATCCTTTCGGACGGCTTGCAGATGTCTTTCAAGCCCAGGTAAGGTTCCTCGCTTATCATCGAATTAAACCACATGCTCCTCCGCTTGTGCGGGTCCCCGTCTATTCCTTTGAGTTTTAG
>WJLE01000113.1 GCA_014728655.1 Candidatus Uhrbacteria bacterium | reverse complement strand
GAGTACGGTGATGAGTCGACAGGGTCTCGCTTCATCGACTCGCAGTGGATCACCAGCGATATCTACGTCGCGACCGTGATGGGGGGTCAGGAATGTTTCTTCGGTGTGAACTTCGCAGATGGTCGAATTAAGTGTTACCCAACACAGTCCGGTGGAAATCAGGGGTACTTCTTGCGTTTGGTTCGCGGTGGTTCCTATGGAGTGAATCAGTTTTCGAACAATGGAAACGGAACGGTAACGGATGCGTCCAGCGGCCTTACCTGGCAGCAGGGAGATTCCGGATCCGGCATGGATTGGGGGGATGCGTTGTCCTACTGTGAGCAGCTCTCCTTGGGTGGTGCAACGGACTGGCGTTTACCAAACGCAAAGGAGCTTCAGTACATCGTGGACTACACACGTAGCCCGGACACCACAGGCTCCGCATCGATCGATGCGATGTTTAGCTCCACGCAGATCACAAACGAAGCGGGTCAGCCCGACTATCCGTTCTACTGGACCGGGACGACGCATGTGAAGAGTAACGGCATGGGAGACAATGCCGCCTACGTATCCTTCGGACGTGCCCTGGGTTACTTCCAGAATCAGTATATGGATGTGCATGGTGCAGGGGCACAGCGCAGTGATCCAAAATCCGGAAACATGAGCGACTATCCGCAAACGCATGGGCCACAGGGAGATGTCTTGCGATTGCACAACTACGTGCGCTGTGTGCGTGGGGAGTCCACGGTTACCGAAGGGGAGTCCTACACCGGTGGAACGACGATCGATCAGGGAGGATCTTCTGAACCACCATCGGAACCAATGAGTTCACAACCACCTTCCGGTGGAGAGCCTCCCGTAGAAGCACAGACGGCTTGTTCCGGGAAATCCAACGGCGCATCCTGCTCGTTCCAAGCACCGCATGGAACGATTTCAGGCAGCTGTCGATCTGTTGGGTCATCGTTCGCTTGTGTGCCCTGATCACCAATATGCGCTCTCCCACCGTAACGGTGGGGTTTTAGTGAGTTGACGATCCCGCCGTTTCGGTCTAATTTGGCAGTAATAATCCCTCTATATGAATATTCTCTTACCCCTTTTACCATTTGTGGTGGTGCTCATCCTGATCTCCATCCGGCAGGTCAACCAGTATGAGCGCGGTGTGAAGTTTACGCTTGGTCGCTATTCCAGTACGGCCACTCCGGGTTGGCGACTCGTGTTCCCGGTGATCCAGTTTATGCGCAAGGTCGACATGCGTGTGAAGGCTGTGGACGTTCCGGATCAGGACGCGATTACGCTCGACAACATCAGCTGCCGCATTAACGCTGTGATCTATTATAAAGTCGTGGATGCCTCCAAAGCCGTCCTGGAGGTCGAGCATTTCTGGAGCGCGGTCAGCCAGTTGGCCCAAACGACCATGCGAACGATCGTGGGTCAGATGGATCTCGATACGCTGCTTGCCAAGCGGGATCAGGCATCGAATGCGATTAAACAGATCATCGAAAAAGATGCTGTTGCATGGGGCTTGGAAATTCAGAACGTGGAACTCAAAGATATCGTTCTTCCGGAGGATATGAAACGAACATTGGCCAAACAGGCCGAAGCTGAGCGTGAGCGACGTGCAGTGATTATCAAGTCCGAGGGTGAAGTTGCTGCCGCTCAGAACCTCCAATCTGCTGCACAGACACTGCATGGAACGCCGGGCGCGCTGCATCTGCGCTCCCTGAATGCACTGAATGATATTTCATCGGATCAGTCGAATACACTTGTGTTTGCAGTGCCGCTGGAAGTCCTCCGTGCGTTTGAACGACTGGGCAAGAGTAAGGATTCCTAGTTAGAATGATTCATAAGAAAACATCGCGTGAAACGCGATGTTTTTGGTTCAACCCCTTGCCAAACCGCTAAAAAGCTGATACATTCCGCCCACAATTTAGTACCATCCGATGCGCGTTGCGCATTGGCTGGCTGGCCATGGTGACCATGGTGTAATGGTTAACACATCGGGTTGTGGTCCCGGTAATGAGGGTTCAATTCCCTCTGGTCACCCCACATAAAAACGACGGCTCGTCCGTCGTTTTTATGTGTTGCCTCGCTACTTCTGTTGAAGTGTTCCACCGGCACGTTTGATCATGAAGGCGACATTCTCATTTGCATGGGTTGGAATGAGTGAAACTTTCGGATGTCTGCCATGCCAGACTCGAAAGATTTCATCCGCGAACGCTTGGCCAATCGTTTGCACATCTGTAAAATCCAGCTCCACCTCGCGAAAGTTCTCGAGGTTCATCGTAACACGCTTTGCCTCCGACCGTGATGGCAAGCGTTCACCGAATTGAAACAGCTTGACCGTGACGCGCGTTTTATCAAATGCGAATCCATCGTCTGTTTCATTGGTAAAGGCGCTAAACACCTCCTCCATCCGTCGCGTAGACGTCAGATGGATACTGAAACTGACACGCGTTCCTTTTAGGATGCGTCGATCGGAGATAAACAGGTCCGGTAATAGGTTGTTGATCGTCAGTCGTTTTTCGAAGCTATCGATCATGAAGGTGTCCGCCATTTTGGAAGTAAAAAAGACGCCCTGACCGGAATGATGTTCCGGATCCGTGGTTACCTTTCCTGTTAACAATGTTTGAATCGCGGCCAGAGTTCCCGGAATGCGGAAGGTTTTTTGGATGTTGTTGAAGATTCCGATTCCAAAATCACGCACAACAAACGTGAGCGCCGTGTCCGTTTTGCGGCACGAGATGTCTACAAATGAGGATCGAGAATGATCGATCGCGTTGTTCACAATTTCTGTAAATGCATACTGGAAGATCGCAGTGATTGGCTCGCGTACCCCTAGCAGGATGCCGGTTTCCGCTTCAATCCGTTTGAAGACGGCATCTTCGTCCAAGTCCTTTGTTTTGAGGCGGAGCGTGAGCGTGCGGAGATCCTGTTTGGCTTCCAGAACGCGCTTACGGTCTGAGGCTAAAATGTATTTGGCACGATTTGTTTTTCCAACCAGAAGGATCTCGCCTTCCTCCCGAAGTTCTCTTAGTAGGATGTTGGCGTAGTTACGACTGATCCCAAAATCTACGCAAACTTCCTTTGCGGTGATTGCCCCTCTTCGTTTGATATTTTGGAACAGTCGCTCCTTCAGGGATTGAGACATGGTGTAAGTATATTACAAGCTAAAAATAGCATTTTTTAAAAAACTTGTCAAGTAGTTATCACACTTATCGGCAGGGTCGTCGTTTGTTAAAGATTATCCACACATCACTCTTTTGACCGGTTCGATCTTTCATGAGACGGAATGGTGTTATGACGCAAGAAGTGGCTCTCGCGATCCTGAAAACGGGTCAAAATGTTTTTCTAACCGGAGAACCGGGTAGCGGGAAAACGCATACAGTGAATACCTACGTACGCTGGCTGGAAGGGCACGACATTGTTCCCGCCATGACGGCATCGACGGGGATCGCAGCAACGCATGTCGGCGGAATGACGATCCACGCTTGGTCCGGGATCGGCATCCGGCAGTCGTTGACCTCGGCGGAGATGAAGCAACTGATGGAGCGTGAATCTCTACAGCGACGCATGTTGCGCGCGAAGGTGCTCATCATTGACGAGATCTCCATGCTCGACGGACGAACGTTATCGGCTGTGGAGTCGGTCTGCCGAACCGTGCGTAAACGTGCCGAACCGTTCGGTGGACTGCAGGTCGTGTTTGTAGGCGACTTCTTTCAGCTTCCTCCCGTGTCGCGCTCGAATGGGACATCGCAACAGACCCTGAATCGTGCAGTGAACGAACCGCTGTTCGCGTTTCAGTCACGTGCCTGGGAGCTGGTAAATCCGGTTATCTGCTATCTCTCGGAGCAGCATCGACAGGAGGACGCGACATTTCATGCGCTGCTGTCTGAGGTGCGTCGTGGCTCGGTGAGCGAGGAGGGTCGGACTCTGCTCCGTCGTTCCTTGGCGTCCCGGGGAGAGCATTCTGATCGGACGCGACTCTTTTCGCATAACGCGGACGTGGATCGTGTGAACGAAGCGCAGTTAGCACGCCTTCCCGGAGAGGTCCGTGTGTTCCGGATGGAGGCTAAGGGTTCGGATCGACACGTGACACAGCTCAAGAAAAGCTGCCTCTCCCCCGAAGCGCTAAAGCTGAAGGTGGGTGCACGCGTGATGTTCACCAAGAATCAGCCGGAGTTGGGGTGCATGAACGGGACGCTGGGCGAGGTGATTGGGTTTGCCGAAGAGGAGGTGGGTGGGATGCCCATAGTGCAAACACGGGTAGGGGAACGGATCTTTGTGGATCCCGTAGAATGGATCATGACGGACGGTACGCGGACGCTTGCAAAGATCTTCCAGTTTCCGCTGCGACTGGCTTGGGCGATGACCGTGCACAAGAGTCAGGGGATGACGCTTGATGCCGCAGTGGTAGATCTTTCCCGCGCTTTTGAGTACGGACAGGGATACGTGGCGTTGTCTCGCGTTCGTTCTTCCAAGGGGCTTCGCTTGCTTGGGTGGAACGATCAGGCGCTCCGCATGCATCCGGAGGTCCTTGCGGTGGATGACCGATTGATACAGTGCTCCTCCAAAGCCGGCTGTGAGATTGCATCGCTGGAAGCGAAGGAGCGAGCAGCATCCGAACGTGCGTTTATCAACGCTTGCGGTGGTTGTCTTGAGGTCAAGGAGAAGGGGGATCGAGTGGAACATCCATGGATGGAGGAGGGTGGTCGAAGAAAGAAGCGCGCAAAGAGCCCGTCGACGTATGCACAAACGCTTGTGTTGTTTAAAGAGGGGAAGTCCCTTGCGGAGATCGCTGCCATGCGTGGGTTCACAACGGGTACCATTGTGTCTCATGTCGAACGGTTGGTCATGGAGGATCTGATCACAACAGAGGAAGTCGTGCGCATCCTCCCGGATGTCTTAAGGGAACAGGTACCGCGAATCATGGAGGCATTCCGGACCATGGAGGACGGTAAGCTGTCTCCGATCTTTGCAAAGTTTAACGGTCACTATTCGTATGAAGATCTCAAACTCGTTCGGTTGTTGATGAGAGACACGACTGATTCGAACGGAGCACATGATTATTCTCACCGTTTAAAAAAAGGCCCGGGTAAGAACCTAGACCTCCGTGAGGAGTTCCCTGCAACGGTATCGGATCAAACCAACTCCTTCCTTCGCAGGTCAGGAATATAGATCGTCGCGTCGTTTAACCGCTTGAACACGGTTCTCACTTCCTCTACAACGGCACCCCACAGAAACATGACGGATCAATCCGTCATGTTTCTGCATACGCCATAACAAAGGCCCAGGTTCTTAGCCGATCCTCAGAAAGGCGTTCCCCACGAATGGACCGGTTTCGAATCGGGACTTCTGCGGATCACAAGAGTGTGACGCAGCGGTTTAGTCATCTGGTCCAATCGACGCCGGGATCGTTTTAATCCAACCGTTCGTGCATGAGCTCAAGAGCCCATGGTAATATGGGGAACTACAACCATATGCTACGATAACATCGTATGAAGCGTATCATGTTCTTTCTATCCATCCCTCTGTTGTTTATGGGAGCTGGCTGTACTTCAGATATCGGATCGGAAGCACCGTCGAGTAACTTGCCCGGACAAAATGTATTCGCCTGTGATACCTCGGACGCAACCTGCACGGTTCTCGGGGTCATCGTTGCCGAAGGGGAGATCACGAAGCTCTATCTGGAGCCGAATAGAGCTCGCAACGTCTCCTCCATGGATTGTGTATCCGGTTACTGCTTGGTCACGGATGATCATGGGACGGAGTGGGAGATGGAGGTTGATCTGTAGATGAGGGAAACGATGGAGAAGGTTAAGCGTTACAATGTCGGAGATATGGTCCCGTTCACGGGCGCTTACCTCTGCATTCCCTGCGGATACGTTCAGGTGTTTGAGCAGGGCGAGGCGTTCGTGCCTTGCGATGCCTGTCAGGCCGGAACGAGTCTGGGTCCGGAGGGATTTCAGGATCACGAGGAGGATTTTTGGGAACGGATGCAATAGGTTGTGATATCCGTTATGATGAGCATCATGATTGGTAAGCTGATCGGAGCAGCGGGACTCGTCCTGATTACGGCCGGTGTTCTGTCCAAGAAGCGGGAGCGGCAGGATACCCTGTTTATCTTTGGCGGCGTTTGTTTGGAGATCTATAGTATCGCGATCGGAGACTGGATCTTTATCCTACTCCAACTCGTGTTTATCGCCGCCTCCGCGTATAGCTTGTATCAGGCCCACGTCTCCAAAACGCAAAAACCCCATGGACGGAACGATTCGTAAGGACATCTATCCCGGGCTTCCCGTCGTCATCGTTCTCAAAGAGGATCAGAAGACCGGTAAAGGAACACAGGGGATCGTGAAAGACATCCTCACGAGCAAGTCGGTTCATCCGCGCGGGATTAAGGTCCGATTGGAAACCGGGGAGGTTGGGCGTGTACAATACATTTTGAAATAACCATTTTTATGAAAATACAAACATCTATCCTGATTGCCGCAGCCGCATTCCTCGGTCTTCCGGCAATCGCAAGTGCCGCTCCGGTGGTGGGGAACGTCATCGTTCCATCAGACATCGAAGCCGGAAAAGCGACGACGATCGCTGCGACGGTCAGCTCTGGCGTATCGATCCAGAGCTGTAACCTCTACGTTGATAATGACGATAAGGGCGCGATGACCGTCGCGTCCGGGAAAGCGACAAAGTCGCACACCTTCCCATACTCGCAGGTCTATACGGTCTTTGTGTTCTGTCGGGATGTAAACGGAGGATTGGGGAAGAGTGATAGCGCAGCGGTATGGGTAAAGGTTGGACCGAAACCTCCGGAGGGTCCGATTGGAGGCTTTGAGCCGGATCCGGAACCGGAGCAGATTTCAGAACCGGAGGAAACCGAAGACGAGATGCAGCTCGAGACCGGAAGTCTCATTAAACTACAGTGTCCAGAAGAAGCGGATGCGACGCATCCCTGTAAAGCGGTATACTATTACGCCGTAGATGAGAAGCGCTATGCCTTCCCGAACGCTAAGGTCTTCTTCACTTGGTACGACAATTTCGACTCCGTCGTCGAAGTCGCTCCGGAGGTGATGGGGAGTATCTTGCTAGGTGGAAACGTTCGATACCGACCGGGGATTCGGATGGTGAAGTTCACCACCGTGAACAAGGTTTATGCATTAACCAGAAACGGCACCCTGCGATGGATCGCAACGGAAGAGGTTGCCACGGATTTGTACGGAGAGGATTGGAATACGAAGATTGATGACATCCCGGATACGTTCTATACGAACTATACGTTCGGTGCGGATATCACATCTGCAAATGATTACGATCAAGCGGCGGAGATGGAGCGAGCCAGGAATATCGATGAGAATCGGTTGGAAATTTGAGCTAAACACACTCCGGTTACGGAGTGTGTTTTTGTCCTGATGGGATGGATCCCTTTACAAAACCATCGATCTCTGATTAGCTCGAACGTAGGAGTGCACCTTGTCATATCGCAACGAACGTTCAACCGTGATCGATCTTAAGGCCATTCGGTCCAAGCTAAATTTGCCAACGTGCTTCTATGCAACGCTTGCAGAGCAATCGGGCACAACGATCACCCGTTCTCGTCCCGGACACCTCACAGGTGTTTGCGAGGCGGATGTCTCCCGCGTGGTGGATGTTCGTATTCGGTGTGTGAATGTCTACCGCAGAGAAGCTGCGTGCTACAAACGTGCGGGGCTGCCGGTGCCGGAGCACATTCAACAGAAAATCGAAACGTGGGACCGACAGCATTGCGGTGCCTCCCGATCCTGAACCGTTCTGCGGCTACCATCTCGGTAGCCGCTTATTCGTTTAGGAGCTGTTGAATCTGGTCGCGCGTTTTAGGACTGGGATTCGAT
>WJLE01000013.1 GCA_014728655.1 Candidatus Uhrbacteria bacterium | reverse complement strand
GCCTAGGGATGCCTTTTTTCAGGAATCCCACTTCTACCTCGTACTCCAGGACATCAAAGAACGTATCTGCCTCGAACGTAATGTCCTCCACGCCATCGCTGACCGTAATCGGACCAACGATACGGATCAGCTCTTCAAAGAGTGGTGGGTTAATGGCAATCAGCCCGTCCGGCATCTCCGGACGAACCCCCGTTCCCAGCTCAATTTCCCGCACATAGAAATCCAACATCCGTTCCGCAGAAGTCGGATAATCCGGAGACCAGTTCGCATCACGTAAAAAGAGCTGCTTCACATCCATCCGATCCGTAATCGGTTTGGGAACGGGCTCGGTCCAACCGCGGTTCGCAGCCGGGTTGTCGATGTTGTAGACATCCTCAAATTTAAACGTCTCGCGGTTCAGCTCCCCATTGTCCATCTCGATCGTCCCAACGGTCCCGATAAACCCGCCGGTGGGTCGAATCTCATCCGTATTCTGTAGGACGACGACGTACGTGGAGGGATCCGGATACCCGGCCAATGGGACGAACACTTCCAGGAGCGGGATGGCTTCGTCCATACTCTGCTTGAGTACCGGAAGGTTCTTTGCAACCGGCGATAGCGCGTTTCGTAGCGGAGCAAGGAGCTCGTTCTGCGGAATCCGGTTCCAGGTTTCAAGCGCAATATCAATCTTCGCTTGCGCGATGCGGAGCTCGGGCAATGATCGATAGATCCGGTCCAAAATCGCCCGTTTCTCTTCCTGTGTCAGGTCCTCAAATGATCGCGTCTCGTCCACGTCAATCGATAATGATTCCGAAAGGAGGTTCGCTTCAAACGCCAGATCCAGCAGATCCTCTGCGATCTCCAACACTCCTCGTACACCCTCCAGCGTCTGCACCCCCGCTTCCGTCGCATCCTCCAGAGCACGGATCTGTGTTCCAACCGTTGGAACATCGCGCCAGAATCCGACACCGCCTAATGCACGGTTCGCATGCTGCAGGTGATCATGTGCCGCATCCAGATGCTCCGCCGCCTCCGGAAGATCCCGGTTCTCCATGGCACGCACCATGGCCTCAACATCGTTCTTCGCGCTCAAAGACTGAATCCCGGCACGGCTCAGCGCCAACACAGCGGGAACCGTCGATAACAGACCGACGACAATCAATCCCAGCATCAACCAGATCTGCCAAGGGATGCGACGTCGTCGATTGTGCTTGGACGGCTTACCGGCATCTCCGTCCTTTACGGGAGGAATCGCGCGTTGCAGCGGTGTACGCGTATCCGTGTCCGTTGGGATGTTTACGGCGGGTTCCGATGTGGATGGTGTTTTCTTCGTCTTTGACGCGACGGGCTTCGGGGGCTTGTTCGGGGGCTTGGATGATGACTTCGGATCCGGACTTCCCGATGACAACTCCGGCACCCCGGGGCAGGTGAGAAAATTTGTGGAAATGGATTGTGGTTTTTTACCCCTCTTCATAAGCAACTAGGAAACACGTGGAAGCGGCTTCCCGCGATATTTCATAAAATATCTTACACCACTTGTAATATGAATGCGTACTAATCGATTGGTCAACACCTGCCAAGGGGCAGAAATCATACTTTCTCGCTGATGATAATGCACAAACCGCGCCACGGGCGCATAGACGACTTTCCACCCCATCTCCCATGTTCTACGACAGAAATCCACATCTTCGTAATACATGAAAAAACGCTCATCCAAATCTCCAACCTCTTCGAGGACCCGTTTTCGAATCAGGACAGCTGCTCCGTAAATTGCATCCGCCTCATGCGGGACCTCATGAGAGACATCGTGCATGTGATATCGCTGCAGCGCACGGCGACCCCAAGGTAGGCGACCCAGAAATGTACGGCTAAACACAGGCATTAAGGGGTGCGGAAACCGTGTGCAGGTTTCCTGACGCTCCCCGTTCGGATTTTCCAATCTCGGACCAATCACCCCAGCCTCCGGACACGCCTCAGCAAAGGCAATCAGCCGTTCCACCTCCCCGGGAAAGAACGTCAAATCCGGATTAATCAGCATGACATACTCCCCCTGTGCTTCTGCGAAGGCCAGATTATTTGCCTTGGCAAACCCCAGATTCCGACCGGGTTGAATCACCCGTACCCATGGAAACCGCGTTCGGACCATTTCGGCCGTTCCGTCGGATCCGTTGTCGACCAGGAGATATTCATACGGAATATTGCACCCGGATTCCTCCAACCCACGTAACAACAACCGCACAAGGTGCGGTGTGTTATAGCAAACGGTGACAAACGTCACGCGGGGACGATCCATAGGCTATCGGATATGTGCGCGCATCTCGTCCGGCGTCCGTTTCCGACGCGCGTGCAGCTGCTTACGCTTCTCTTGCATTCGCCCACGACCACGCCAAGCATCGATGACGGCGCGAAGATGCGAAGGAAATACGCAACTGCCAAGCCGCAAAATGCGTTGAGGAATCCGCCAGAGCAAATGCATGAACCGATTTACAACATCATCATTTTTCCATTCTGTCCAGATCTGATTCCGGCGAGAGAGATAGTTCACAAAACCCGACCGACTTCGTTGTCCTTTGAACTTGCCCCACAACCCCTTTTGATCATGAGGTTTTGCCGTGCGGAAGTGCCATGCTAACGCCGTGGGCACTAAAGCGATTTGCCGTCCAAGCAGACGGGCTCGCCAGCATAAATCCACATCCTCTTTATAGGCAAAATACTCCTCATCAAACAGCATCCGATCCTGGATCTCCAAATCCGTAATCGCCGAGGCACGCAGCAGCATGGCTGCACCGCTGATCCCGAACGGCTCCTCATGATCATATTGACCCCCATCCTCCTCTCCGGCACCACGGTCTAGAAACACTCGCCGTTTCATCAGTTGAATTCCCGTGGAATCAATCGTTCGTGTCCGTTCCACGTCCCCCGGCTCTCCGTCCTCCGTGAGCGGACGAATGGCCCGAAGCAGCTTTGGCCCTGCGATCGCAACCTCCGGATGGGTATCCATGTAAGAGATTAATTGTGCGATACAGGTCGCGTCCAGTACCGTATCGGGATTGAGGAGCAGGATATACCGACGAGCCAAATCCCCGAGTCGTTCCCAGCGGGAAAGGGCCATGGCAATGCCCTGGTTATGTGCACGCGCGAATCCCTGATTACGAAAATTCCGCAATAGCGCCACTTCAGATCGATGCTCCTGGAGCCAAACAAGTGTCTCATCCGCACTGGCATTATCCACGATGGACACGGAAAAATCCTTGGTGGTCTGTGTATCCATGGATGCGAACAGATCTCGCAGGTATCGTGCGGAATTCCACGTGACAATATTGATCACGAGCTTTTTCGCTTCCTCCATAGATCATTTTCGACGTTTCGCTGTGACATTAAATCCCAGACGAAACTTCCCTCCGAGCATATGCCGCGTCTGTGCATCAATCGCCGGAATACTTCCGAATAATACAAACGTCACCGGTAACAGCAACCACTGCAGGAACACCACCATGATGGCGTTACGGGGAGGGATGTGTTTGGGGCGCTTCGGAAGCAGGGTCAGCGCCATTGCCGCGGATACGAACAACCCGATCAACGAAAGCTGCATGAGTCGTTGCAGGGTAAACGGCGTATTCTGAAAAATGGCAAAGCCGCGATAGTGTTCGGAGGCAAGCCAGAACGGTAGCTGTCCAAGTACGGTGATGAGCAACGGTGCCGTAGCCCAGGTATACATCCCTTCCAGCTGCTTCCACAGATACGAAACCTTAATGCGGAGTGGCATCCGCGGATCCGCGAGGAAGTGCTTCAGCATGTATGGAAAATTCTCTACGCCCCAGGCCCATCGCCGCATCTGCTTATAAAGCGCGCGCAGGGAGTTGGCATACCCCACGCTGTCTACGGAGTCCATGGAGACCGGAAGGTAGATCGGTGTCACACGATAGTCCCCGTGATAGTGGACCAAGCCCTGCAGGAAAATCCGTGAATCTTCGGAGACGATATCCTTCTGCCAGAATCCAACGTCGAGCAGCATCCGCCAGCTCATCGAGTGACTAGAGAAGGTCATCATAAACTCCGGCCGTGCCAGTTCGCCCATGAGCCAGAATGTTGTGCCGAACATCGCCACGCGCACGGGCGCCTTGGCATCCCACAGGTTGTTGTTATAGAGCGGAACGGGCTGATAGGAGCTTCGAGCCGGCTCCGGGATGGTGAGATACTTATACTGCACACAGGAGAAGTACTGCGGATGCATAACCGTATCCACATCTAACGCAGAGACGATCAGCTTTTCCGGATCAATCCCAAGCTCCTCGATCACCGGCACCATCTGCGTGGCCATATAGTGCATGTTGCTGCCCTTCCCCTGAATCTCATCCTCCTTCTCATCGGGATTCGGATGCAGCGTCGTCACAAGACGTAGAAATCGATCTCCGTATTCGCGCTCGATCACCTTCCGGTGCTCATTGAAGTTCTCTCGGTCCTTCCATTCTCCTCCCAGGCAGACGATCATATGATCCTTCGGTGCCGTGCTTCGGATCAGGTTGTTCATGGTATCCCGCAGCACCTCGATGGGCTCACGCCAGGTGGGAAGCATCACGAGATGGTAGATCTCATCCTGTCCCGGAATCGCCTCCACATCCTTACGCCAGTCGCGCTTGATGTCCCGCTTATACCGATACCAGGAAGTGAATAGGAACGGGATGTAATAGGTGATCCGCAGCAGCCAGTACACATCGAACACGATAATGAACACGATCACGGCCAACGGATAGACATAAGACAACACCAACGAGCCGATCAGGGTAATCCAGACCAGCATTCCGGGAATCATCTCAAATAGACGGTAACGGATTCGTTCGTTCATGGATGGCGCTTATCGGGGACAGGTGATATTCGGTTCGGCGTCGTAGACCGGAGCGACGTACTCCTTGGATCGGAACGTGCCCTCACGAATCCCTTTACGAATGGCAAAGAGATCGTCTGCGATCTCTTTGGGAACGTCATAGATGGGGACATGGTACACACGCGACAATAAATTTGCGACCAGGACTCCGCTCCGAACGGCAGAGAACGAACCCGGACCCGCCACGACCGCTATCCCTTGGAGCGCTGAACATTCGTCGGGCGTTATAAAAGCGGCCATGGTCGCAACCAATGGCACTCTCCCCGCTTTGATGCGGACGCGGGTTCTCCCGGTTTTGGGGAACACGGCGAGACGCGTACGCAGACGCTCGCTGGTATCGATGAATAACCAGGTCATACCCCTATCGTAACTT
>WJLE01000112.1 GCA_014728655.1 Candidatus Uhrbacteria bacterium | reverse complement strand
GTTAAGAACCCCCCCAACTAGTAGGGGGGTGGAGATTAAGAAAGGAAAGGAAATATGGAAGGAATAACGTTTAGATTTGATTATCTGGCAATGACGATCTATTGTAGCTTGAAAAGGTTCATGCCTTATTGGAATCATTTCTTCTTCGATGATTTCGGGGATTTGTACGACACGGAACGTCGAACCGCTTTTTTTGAAGAGATGTATCAGGCATTGGCCGGGGTGACGATTTGCGCAAGTCCGATATCCCCATGCAAAAATGGCGATCATAACTACATCACTTTGACGCTAAAGGGTGAAGCTTGCTCCTGCATTTCGACTGATAAGCTTGCTCATTTCGTTCGCACGCTGGCTAAAAAGGTTCAGTTCAAAACGACGAGAATTGATTTAGCTTGGGACGGTTTAGAATTTTCGCCGGGGGAACTTGCAGAATACATCGAAGAAAATATGCATAACCATGATAACTTTCGATCACCGGCAAGGCGATCAAGCATATCTATTCGCAGAGACCCAGAAAAACCGGATGATAAAGGGAATATCGGCACATCGTCGATTACGCTTGGTTCTCGTCAATCTACCAGGATGCTTCGAGTCTATGATCAGCATGGGTTCACACGCTTGGAATTTCAGTTAATGAAAGAAAGAGCGCAATATGTTCTCGCTGATTTATCTTTTAGAGAAGAAGAGCGGTATCAAGTAGGGTTATCGCACTTGTTGGATTATATTGATCTGTCTTGGGATAAGTGGCGGGACTTTGTCGGCACAACCAAAAGGGCTGAATTGACCTTGAATGATGCTAGAAGGATAACTGAGCAGCGATTGAAATTGTGGTTACAAAAACAAGTCGCTCCGGCGTTATCAGCTATTCAAGATGTTGAAAGCAATTACGTTGTCAAATTGTTGGCGCATGGTCGCATGAGAGATAGAAGCAAATATCAGGCTTTGATGGATGATAGAGGGAAAAAGCGGGAATGATGGACACAAAAGAAGAAGTCCGCTTATTGCGTGGTCGCCTGGATGGATCGCAAAAGAACCGAATGCGGAAACTCTTTGACATGATGTACCGACCGAGTGAATTAGCCAAAGAAATCGGGTTCAATAAACGCTTGGTTTATGAAGTCTACGTTCCTAACGGTTGCCCACATGAACGGGATGATCGGCGTCATATTTGGATCAATGGGAAAAAGTTCCGTGCCTGGATTGAAAGCACGTACAAAAAGTTAAAGCTGAAATCAGATCAAGGATACTGCCGAACGTGTGATAAGGCTGTGAAGCTGGTCGATGCAGAATTGAAAACGACAAAAAACGGGGATACAGATTATCTGCTTGGTGATTGTCCGTATTGCGGGCGTACAATCCCTAGAATAGTTGCAAATCGAAGGGGGCAAGTTTGATCAATCGGGGAAACTGGAAGCTGTTCAAAAAGTATCTTCTGTATCGGCAAGAAGTTGAGCAAGTGTCGATAAAAACATTGCGTAATGAGGAAACCTGGCTTAGTCATGTTCTCCAATGGGCGGATGAAAAACCATTGCGAAATGCGCCGAAGATACGTCCGACATTTCCCCAATATTTGCTTACTGTCCGTTCTAACGGGCGTAAGAAGCCGTTATCATCTTCGTATATGAAAAAGCTCGTTAGGGCTGCTCATCGCTTCTTTAGTTGGCTCTCAACGCATCAGAGAGGGCATAGGGCACTAGAAGATCAATACCTGGATACTTTGAAAGCTCCTAAGATCAGTGAAGCTCCTAAAGAGCGTGAGCATGTCTCCCTGGAAGAAATCAAAGCCATTTCAAAAGCTCCTGTCAGATCAACAAAAGAGCGAAGGATCAGGGCGGCGGCTGTCTTTCTCTGGCTATCTGGTATGCGTGTCGGGGCTTTTGCTTCGTTGCCTTTGGATGCTGTGGATCTGGATAAATTAGAAATCAAGCAGTGGCCAAGTTTGGGGGTAAGAACGAAAAATTCAAAATTTGGGACTACCACTTTATTGAAAGTTCCTGAGTTATTGCGTGTTGTCAGAGAATGGGATCAAGAAATCAGGAAAGTTCTTCCGTCCAGGGGGCTATGGTTTCCGCCGTTATTGCCAAGTACGGGCGAATTGGATTTATCTGCTACAGTCGAAACCATTGGCGAAAACAGAAGCAGAATAGTTACACGAAACTTGAAACCTTGGTTAGATCGTGTTGGATTGCCTTATTTGGACTTTTGACAAAGCAGCCAAACTCGGCATGAGCCGAGAAGAGCATTTGTACATTTTCAATTGAATACAGCGCCAAATTTAGGTCGCTGAGGCTTGATTTTGCCCTTTGTAAACGACAGAATGGCGTTTACGAGGAGGTAAACGAAAGCCTTGTGGTCGTCCAGGAGACTTTCCTCGGGGTTTGGGCGGTTGAGCTGGAGTCCCAAACTGCGAAATAAGTCTCGAGAAATCTCGCTGAACGAGGCTGGGAGACATAACTTTTCGCTTGTTTTGCGGCAAGTTGCGCTCCCATGGGCGTGGGTGGTGCTGAGCTAAAGGAAGCGCTTTCCAGAGCATGAGATAGGCTAGATGGCAAATGCGCCACCAAGTCTCTTCCCGCGGAGTTTCTGGGGTTTGGAAGTCGTTCAGGAGCAGTTTCTGTTTCCCAAAGCGAAAGAAGTGTTCCAAACGGCTGCGGGAGAAGTAAGCTTCGTAGATGTCTTCTAGGCTCAGTTCCGCCCGTCGTTTTCCGACGATGATCAGCCAGACGGGACGGGCAAAGACCATTTCGCCTTCCTCATCGTAGCGGATAACCCTGACCAAACGAAAGGGGTAGTTTTCCATCGGGATGCGCACAGGCTTATTTTTGCCTGGCATGACTATGTCAGACCAGGCTTCCAATTCGACTGTGTGCGTTTGTCCCCGTTTCGCCTCGACTTCCAGGGTCACCGTTTCATCTGGTGAGGTATGGGTGTCAGCATCGGGCAATCTGAAAGCTTTCCCCTTGTATTTGGGACGGTGAGGTGGATTTTCTTCAGGTGGCTCCAGATAGTGATAGAGTGTTCGGTTACCCCGTGCCCGCACGACAGAGATCAGATTGGGATGATCCTCATGGGCGGCATGCAAATATTCTGGCTTACTATAGCGACTATCGCCTGTTTCAACGACGAGTTCACCATGCCAGGGAAGTTGATCATCCTCCAGTAAGGCCTTGATCTGCTCCGCTCCCACCAGTTCTTTGTCGTCTTGGGTGCTGACCCGTTCAACTGCCAAGGGGACTACCCAGGATTTGGTTCGGGCAGGCGTATCCTCTGGCAACAAGGCTACTGTTGAATATTCATGCCCTATGGTCACCGGCTTGTTACCCGCCACTGAATTAGGGTAATAGACATAGCCCCGATCT
Source organism: Candidatus Uhrbacteria bacterium (assembly GCA_014728655.1). GTDB lineage: Bacteria > Patescibacteriota > Patescibacteriia > 2-12-FULL-60-25 > 2-12-FULL-60-25 > 2-12-FULL-60-25. Next base: position 357 of record WJLE01000112.1, on the reverse strand, counting down.
TTCAAAGCGTAAGCGTATTGACGTCTTTGGGATGTCCCATCCAGTCCCATAAGCCAGTAAGGTCGCTTCTTGGAAGCTTTTACACACGACCCCGCCAATCTAGCCAGATCGAGTTGATCCCAGTCGTTTTCGTCAATGGCTTTGTAGAGCGCCGTGTAGGTACGCCGAAAGTGCGGTGACAGGCTCAACTCTACCACAGCACAAGCATTGGGAGTACTACACAACGCATCCAACAACTCCATGGCGCTATCAACTCTTTTGGTAAGGTTCTGGTATACTTGTTGCCGGAACTGCACAAATGTGGGTGTTTCGTTTTGTGTTTTCATACACCCTATTTTGCTGCAGTTCCACTCATTT
>WJLE01000111.1 GCA_014728655.1 Candidatus Uhrbacteria bacterium | reverse complement strand
CAAGATACGGGGATGATATATTTGTGACTGCTTTTTTGGAGCTGAGGCAGATACGGTTGGCTGCGCCAGTTTGCTAAACTGGTTGCCCACTTATGGGCATGAGGGTTCGAATCCCTCCAACTCCGCTGCGGGTGAAAGGCACGCCTTAGCGCAAAATGCCGCCCGCTATGGGGTTGCAGCGTTGGGTACATTTGCACACAATTCCTGACACACAGAATGCCCGGTAAGAACTTCCGTGAAGTCGTTGCTGGCGAGCAACAGAAATTATACGCAGTTTCGGTGGGGGCGGGCACGGCGACCCGCTGACAGGTATAGAGCTGGGGCCTGGGCCGTAAACGGACGACTAGGGATGTGTAGCCCTGAACATGGCATTGTAAGGCCAGCCGACCCGGTTCGACTCCGGGCCATCGAACTATCCATCGGTTTTTTGGTAGGTATGTCTATTGTCAAGGAAGTGAGGGGGGATGAACAATGAATTTACGAGGAGAACAGCTTGATATTGCTATCGGTCTGTCTTTTTGGTGGGAGTGGAGACAGATTGGCGTGAACGGCAAAACCTTGTTCTTGTCACCAGACGAAAAAGACAGTGAGGATTTTTTGCCCTCAGACGAGAAAGCTGAACGGTACCGATCGTGGCGAAATTCAAGGACAACACGAAACATACCCTTGTATCATAAGAACATTGAAGCAGCTTTGGCCCTGTTGCCAGATGATGCGGACTGGCAGTTCAATCGTCTTTGGTATGATTATTGGATAATTACGGTTGAAGTTTGTTTTGGTCAAGGGCATGAGCATGAATGTGTTTGGGTTGAGGTTGGCCCTGAGCACTTCGACACTCAAGAAGAAGCCTTGGCTACGGCAATATGTTATGCGTATCTTAAGATCGTTGAGTTTTAGGGGTTACATAGTAAAGGAGCGATATGGACCAAGCGATTTTAGAAATTGACGTATATGGGTACAAACAGGGGGCTGTGATTAGCGAATCTCAGATCGCAGATTATGACGGGGTGTGGGCGCGCTGCCCCGCCGACACGTTTGAGGAGTTCAAGGGCCAAACACAAGATGGCATTTACTTCGTTAATAGAGTGCTTCCGCCTGGCAAAAGATTGATTTGTACCGGGGATAATTATTACCTGGGCTTTTGGGTTATCTCAGAGAGCGTTAACCAACAGCCACTCTCCGCCGCTGCTTGGGAAGCATCTGAAATGGGTATTAAGTATGTGGTTGGTCTTGATGGCGCAGAGGAGGATTGGGAAGATTCTCACAGAAAAGAGATTATTCAGCTCTACATTGACGAGGCGAATCGACGTGCTGAGTGGGAGGATAATATTATGCATGTCCGATTTTTCCAAGTCCTTAATTGCGATATTCATACTGATCGGCACACAGGCGAGGTGGATTACTGCACTGAGCCGGTCGGGTTCCTTGATATGTCTAACTTGCCGGTGCTTACCACGGCGACGTAGCCAAGTGGCAAGGTGGCGCTCTACAAAAGCGTTTTTCGTCGGTTCGATTCCGACCGTCGCCTCAAAAACTTCAATCGTTATTTCAAAGATGGTATTATGAAAACGAGGAACGAGGCAAATCAATACGCCGTGCCCGCGTTTACTGGGGAGGAACTGCAAATATGAATATAGTCCTTATGAGTCAGAACCAGTATATCGCTAGGGTGCTTCGCGCTAGATACTGGAATCATGTGGATCACTATCAGTTTCCAGTCGGCAATCGCCGCAAGGAAACTGATAAATCTCCGCTCCACTTCTGCCCCCGTTGTGGGCAAAAGCAGAAGTTGGTTGTGGAAGAACTCGGTCATAACCCCTGGATTACCCGTATCAGGGCAGAAGTGGCGTGGAACATAAGACGGAGGCGTCTCAACACGATGTACATGAACCCAGAACAGAATTACCTGGAATCGTGTTGGGAATGTTACATGGAAGTACACGAGGGATACGAGGAGCTGTGGGATTACTACTATAGCTCTCGCCTTTAGGGAAGGGTGTCCGAGTGGATTATGGTAGCTGTCTTGAAAACAGCCGCTCCTCACGGGGCCGTGGGTTCGAATCCCACCCCTTCCTCCTGATTGGATCACTAGCTCAATGGTTAGAGCAGCCGGCTCATAACCGGTCGGTTCCAGGTTCGAGTCCTGGTGGGGGTGCTGGTAGCTTTTAAAAGGAGGTGTTATGAAAACGTTTACCCTGGATGATGTTCTGGAATGTGATATGTGTAATGACTATTACCCGAAGCTGATTAAGTGGCTGTGGAGCCGATATTGTGGTGAGTCTAACGTCGCAACGGTCTTCGATATCTTGGACAGTATTATACCAGATATTGACAAATTGTATCTCGTTTTTTCGTTAAGAATTTTAAGCCACAATGTCATGGACAGGTGGAGAGCTGCGGTTTTGTTTAAAGTTGCAGGCATGTCCAGCCACGAAACCGGAAATCTTTTGAGGGCATACGCAAAAGAGCTTGTTAATTACGCAAATGGAAATCAGTGTTGGTTATTAGCAACACTAAGCCCTATATTCGATAGAGAGCTACATTATGATGATGACCTCTTTGCACTCAGATGCGCGACGTGCCCAGACACCAAAGATGTGGTGCTTTATTCTGTGAAAGTTTTTGATTTCTCGGATCACTATAATGCATGGATGGTTCATGCTCTGAGTGTTCTCGTTAACAAGTATGAGGCTGATTGGTTAGTTAAAGACGTCCTTGCCAGCGGCAACTTCGATGATAACGATCGTTATATGGCAATAAAGGCGCTTGAGGCTGGGATAGACACCAACGCAATTAGGCTTCTTGCGAGCGGCAATCCCAGGCGCCCGGAGAGTGTTGTAAGGGCTTTAAGAATGCTAGTAGAAGGAGCAAGAAAAAAGTGACGGCAATGCAATAGTGAGAGATCAGGTGATGTGATGTATTTCAGGAAAATCAAGGGCTCGAATCCCACCCCTCCCTCCTGATTGGATCAGTAGCTCAGCCCGGTAAGAGCGGCTGCCTCATAAGCAGTTGGGCGTAGGTTCAAATCCTACCTGATCCACTTGCGCGGCACCGAGATTTTGCACGGTCAGGTGTGAAACTCGGAAAAGGCAGGGCAGCCCTCTGACCGGGGCAGAATGCGCCACCCCTCAGAAGGGTGGAGAACTGGAAGCCCGTTGGCAAAAATAACATTTGCCAGCCGCGCAATTCGCTCCTGTAGCTCAGTCTGGTTAGAGCACCGTGCTGATAACGCGGGGGTCGCTGGTTCAAATCCAGCTTCGCTGGTTCAAATCCAGCCAGGAGTACTGGTGTTTCGTAGTGGAAATCTGCTGGTGTAGCTCAGCGGGAGAGCAGCGGTTTTGTAAACCGCTTGTCGTTGGTTCAATCCCAACCACCAGCTTTTTGGGACAGTGTATCCGAGCGGCAAAGGAGCCTGACTGTAAATCAGGTGTGTAACAGCTTCGCAGGTTCGAGTCCTGCCTGTCCCACCACTTGCCCGGTTAGCTCAATTTAGTTAGAACACCGCGCTGATAACGCGGAAGTTGCTGGTTCAAATCCAGTACCGGGCATTAGGGGCCATAGGCAAATCGGATAAGCCGCAGGGCCTTCAACCCTGAGATCGCGAGTTCAAATCTCGCTGGCCCCACAAGCCCTTGTAGCTCAAATGGATAGAGCAACCACTTCCTAAGCGGTAGATTCCGGGTTCGAGTCTCGGCAAGGGCATTGCTCCCGCAGCTCAATTAGATAGAGTATCTGGCTTCGAACCGATGGGCTGTGCGTTCAAGTCGTACCGGGGGCCTTGGGGCGCTAGTTCAGCGGTAGAATTTCGGTCTGTGGCACCGAAGAGCCGGGTTCAAGTCCCGGACGCCCCTCACGCGGGTGTGGCTAAATTGGCAAAGGCTCCAGGTTTAGGCCCTGGGTACAAGATAAAATCTTGATGTGGGTTCAAGTCCCACCACCCGCACTTTTGCCAGCATCATCTAGTGGCTAGGATACCTGATTCTCAATCAGGCAACGCGGGTTCGAGTCCCGCTGCTGGCTTCCCTCGCAGCTCGAATGGACGAGCGCCTGGTTGCGGACCAGGAGGTTGCGGGTTCGAGTCCCGCCGGGGGATTAAGCCCGACTGAAGGGAACTGGCATACCTAGCTCACTTAAAATGAGTTGCTTGCAGGTTCGAGTCCTGCGTCGGGCATAGGGGAGTAGCCTAGTGGCAAGGTGCCCGGCTTTGAACCGGGAAATCGAGGGTTCAATTCCTTCCTCCCCTGCTATGGGTGCGTAGCTCAGTCCGGTAGAGCAGGGGCCTTTTAAGCCCAGGGTCGTAGGTTCAATTCCTGCCGCACCTACTAACAAACGTTCATTGAGGGCGGCTGAAGGGAAATGGCATACCTGACGTGCTCAAAACACGCCGCGTCTCGGTTCGAGTCCGAGGCCGCCCACTAAGAGGCATTAGCTTAACTAACAGAATAATGGAGATGAATTATGCAAAGCATTCTATTATTAAATCAAGGATACCAACCGCTAAGCGTCATTTCATTACGTGACGCTGTGGGGCTACTCCTGCGCGGCGCAGTAGAGCGAGTAGGGCATGACATAGCTCATGTTCTCAAAACCCCGTCGGGAAGATTCAGAGTGCCTTCAGTGCTACGTTTGAAGATATATCACAACGTTCCTGATCGCCGTGCTACGTGGAGTCGAAAAGCTGTGCTGCAGCGTGATCATTACACGTGCGGCTATTGTGGGAGACGTGGCTATACGATTGATCATATTGTGCCAGTAAGCGAAGGCGGCAGGAACACGTGGGCCAATACGATCTGCGCTTGTGACGCCTGTAACCAGCGCAAGGCCAATCGCACACCACGCAACGCGGGCATGCGCTTGCGCTGGGAGCCGAAGACGCCGCGCGTTAACTATGTTGT
>WJLE01000110.1 GCA_014728655.1 Candidatus Uhrbacteria bacterium | reverse complement strand
CTTAATATTCTTCTCAAAGGATTTGGACATCTCTTCGTCGCGGCGCTTGTTGCGCGTCGTTTTGCCGGATTCACGGCTGTTGAAATGATCCTGTCCACCTTTGCGGCGCATCAACTTCCCTTTGGAGCTGACGTTGAACCGCTTGGAAACGGTTTTTCGGGTCTTCTGTTTCATAGATAGGGGTTAGGGGATAGGGAATTGGGGGGTTAGGGTCTGTGGGTCTGGTGCGTTGTAAGTTGTCAGTGGTACGTCGTTCTTCCTTCATCCTACGACTTGCTCATTTCTCCTTACTTCCGTCCGATGATGGCGGAGACGTTCCCGCCCTGTCGTTTTACGGCTTGCTCGATGTAGAGTTCATATTCGTCCTGTAACTTCTCGATGAACTCGTTGATGCGTTGCATGGCCAGGTCACCGTGTGCTTTCTCTCGGCCGCGGAGGATGATCTCGATCTTCAGCTTCTGACCGGCGTTCAGAAACTCCTTGGCTTTCTGGCGGCGGACCTGCAGGTCGTGCTCACTCATCTTCACGCTGATGCGGACGCCTTTGACCTCCACCTTCTTTGCGTGAACCTTTTTGGCTTTCTGTTCTTTTTCCTTCTGGTATTTGAACTGTCCGTAGTCGATGATTCGGCAGACCGGGGGATTTGCCTTGGGTGCAACTTCGACCAAGTCGAGCTCCTGCTCGCGGGCAAGTTCAAGCGCCTTGCGGGTGGGCATGACACCGATGTCCGTACCCTCGGCATCAATCACACGACAATCCGGCGTACGGATTCGTTCGTTCGCCTGATACTGTCGGCCGATATCGAATTGAGGCTTTTTTCGTCGTCGGTAATGAATGCGCATGAGTTGAGTTGCGAATTCCGCATTGCGGAACTCGGATTTGGTGTTTCCGTATAGCTTTAGGCTAAACGGTCACATGGTGGAGATGGGGGGAGTTGCACCCCCGTCTGGTCCGGACACACGACACCCTCGTTCACAGATCGTAGTTCGTTCAGCAGTCTCGAACGGATGGGTTAAACGAACAAGACCATCCGATCATCGCTGCCAGCCGTTTAATGATGACCGCAGACAGCGGATGCGACATCACGAGCTCGAGGAAATGACGATCCGATGACGTCCGTCGAGCGCAGACGTAGGGATCGGAGCGGACGTCTTGCTTATGCGAGAGCCGCTGCGAATGAAGGAGCGCGGAACGCCGAAGCGACCGTTTCCTTCACCTTGTTGAAGACGTTGGCAGTTGTCTTGTTCCGGAAGGGATTAACGCGTGATTCCGGCACGCGGTCTGCAAGCGTCGAATGAACCGTCCATCAATCCTCGGCATCCCCGTGATTCGGGTGTGCAAGATCGCAGTTTTGCAGACGCGCATCACTGCATGTCCGCAACGCCGTATCCTGCTATTCGAGGTTCCTCCGCACATCACGTTCAATATCCCGTCTGCGTAAGGATTCCCGTTTATCATGGGCTTTTTTCCCTCGGCACAGACCGAATTTCAATTTGATGTGACGGCCCAGAGGATACAGGGAAAATGGGATCAATGTCAAGCCTTTTTGCTGCGTTTTTCCCCAGATCTGCTTGATTTCCGTTTTTCGCATCAATAGTTTGCGCGGATGTTCCGGATCATAGCCTTCCGTCTGTCCGGATTTGGAATAGGGCGCAATGCGCATCCCTTTGACCCAAAGCTCCCCGTTTTCAATGCTAATATGGCTTCCGGTCAGGTTCGCACCACCTTCACGGATCGACTTCACCTCCTGTCCGGACAGGACTAAACCGGCCTCGTATTCCTCGAGGGTTTCGTAGTGATGGCGCGCCTTGCGGTTTTCTGCGAAGATCATGGGGAATCGAGAAGTCGAGAAGTGTCCATTTTGCATGACGTACGGTGGTACGACTTCTGTTCCGCCCATGCTATCCTTCTCAGCGGATTCTGTCGATCTATGAATGTCCAAGAGCGCATCATCAGTATCTCTAGCAGGACGATCGTCCAGATCATCGTGACGATCTTGCTTTTGACGTTTCTCTGGTTCATCCGGGAGATCGTGGCCGTCGTCTTCGTCTCTTTGGTATTGGCGGCCGTCATGAATCCGTTCGTGAGCTGGTTTACCAAACGAAAAGTTCCGGCTGCAGTGGCAGCGCTGCTGTTCTACCTACTCCTATTGGGGATGGCTACCGTTGCTTTTGTCCTGATCGTGCCGCAATTGGTGGAACAGATCGCAAAGTTGACCACGATGTTCGGGGGGGAGTCTCCTGAGATCGTGGGAGCGTTGCAAACCGTTTTGGATTTTTTTCGGGAATTTTTTGAAGAACAAGATCTGAATCTACAGTCCGGATTCCAGTCCTTGCGGGACTATCTTCCGGGAATATTTCCGAATTTCCTTTCCTTCATCGTCAGTATTTTCGGCGGTGTTGTTAATCTTGTTCTCGTATTCGTTCTTTCGTTTTACATGGTTGTAGAGGAACGTGAGGCAATGCGTTGGTTTAAGGGGTTGCTTTCCGATAAACACCAACAGTTCATCACGAAGCTCCTTATTGAGGTGCAAAAGAAATTTGGTCACTGGTTACTTGGGCAGCTCGCACTCAGTCTTATTATCGGAGTCCTGTACTATATCGCGTTGCTGATCCTGGATGTCCCCGGCGCTTTATTGTTCGCGATCTTTGCCGCCTTTGCGGAGTTTGTGCCATATGTCGGTCCGATCATCGCTGGGCTCCTCGTTGTGATCGTCGCATTTGCGGAATCCCCGTTAACCGCGCTGATCGCCATTGCCGTCATGCTCCTCATTCAGCAGTTTGAAAGCAACATCCTAATACCAAAAATCATGCAGCGTGCGGTTGGGCTGAATCCCGTCGTTTCCATCATTGCATTTATGGTCGGCGCAAAGCTCTTCGGTCCCGTTGGCATGATCTTGGCGATTCCCGTCACCACAGCCGTCTCTGTGGCGATCATGGAATATACGAAATTTCAACGCGACGGACGCCTCATTTAACTGAGAGCGAGGAGCGTGGATACGGACGAGGGATGAAGGAGGATGGAAGAAGGATCTCTCATCCATTATCCTCCTCATCCCTTATCCTTAATCCATACGCCATACGCTATGCCGCAACAGCCACAATCATCCTCACCACCTCAGACACCCACGCCTTCCCCCCAGCCCTCAACGGCAGAGGAGCATCAGATCCCACAGGCGCCGGTCCGTCCGTTGCCGCAAACTTCCGGAGTCGATCCAGCTCCACCTCCGACACCGGGGACTCCGGCAGAAACGTCCGTGGAGTCACTGAAAGTTGCGAAACCGAAAGTGGGGCGGAACGTTCTGGTCTGTTCGCTCTATGCACTGATCCTGTTTTTGGTCCTGCTTGCCGGGGTGCTCTTCCTGATCGCAAAGACGGGATTGGTGACGATTCCGCTTGCTTCCCATTTTTACAACGGGACACAGCCCACCAGGCAGATCGAAGCGGGTGCCATGGATCCGGAGCGTGTACTGGATCGCATCAGTCTCTCCGTAAGCTCAGCGATCCAACAGGGGAAGTCCGGACCGTTCGTGGTGGAGATTACGGAGGAGGAATTGACTGCTGCTGCGCGCGGTGGCATGACGGACCTACTGAAGGATCAGCGCATCATTGCGGAACGGACTCAGGTGGTAATCACGCCGGAATTTGCGGAGGCTTCCTCGTTACTACGGACCCCCGGTGCAAACCTAGATCTTTTGATGCGCTTCGTG
>WJLE01000109.1 GCA_014728655.1 Candidatus Uhrbacteria bacterium | reverse complement strand
GGGTCTGGACGGCGGCAAGTCTGACCAAGCTCATGACGGCGCATGTCTTTACCTCAACTCCAACGAACTGGGAGGCAACGGGCAGCGTCTTAAGTGCAGATGAGGTCGGAGGCGGACGACTGCGCGTTCCGTATGGCACAACCATGTCTATCCGAGACGTTTTAAATGCCTCTATCGTTGGATCTGCGAATAATGCCGCCCAGGCCATGGCACGGCTGTATGACGGCAAAGGGGTGAATGCCTTTGTGCAGCGCATGAATAGATATGCCAAGGCCCTTGGGATGGATCAGTCAAATTTTTACGATGCATCGGGGATGAATCCGGAAAATAAAACCTGTGCCTATGATATCGCAACCATTTTATTGGAAGCATCCGCGCAGTCGGAGACGCAGCGGGCCATGGTGACACCCTACTACCGTTTTGCCACGCGTTCACCGGTGATACAGAAGACCGTAAAGAACACCAATGATCTGCTGTTTATTGAACCCGAGCTGATCGTGACAGCCGGAAAGACGGGGTTTCTGTACGAATCGAAGTATAACTATGCCGTGAAACTGCACCCCAAGGATGATCCGGGCAAGGAGCTGGTCATTGTGGTGTTTGGCGCAGACTCCCGTAAAGATTCCGTAGACGCATCCATCGCATTGGCGCGATGGGCCTGGTCTGCTTATGACTGGACCGTTTCCGTATCTACGTATGAGTTTCCACGAAACCTGCAGGGTGGGAAGCGCGGCGCGGATGTGAAACGTCTACAGCAATTCTTGAACACATATGGTTACACGATCGCAGCTCGCGGACCCGGGTCTCCGGGTGCGGAAACGGATTACTATGGTGCGTTGACCAAAGCGGCGGTAAAGCGCTACCAGGAAGATCATGCGAAGGAGCTTTTGACTCCCAAGGGAGCGGCAGTGGGGAGTGGTTATCTTGATACCCTGACGCGTGCACTGATCCATGCGCAGAAGCCCAAGGTGGACGCACAGCCTATTCAGGTTTCCGGCTCGCTAACGCTACCTCCCATGGGTCTTGGATCAACGGGCGTTTCTGTCCGCACGTTGCAGGAGTTGTTAAGTAAAGATACGAACGTGTATCCCGAGCGTCTGATCACGGGATACTTCGGTCCGTTAACGAAACGCGCCGTACAACGTTTTCAGTTAAAACACGGAGTGGTCTCCTCTGCGGGGGATGCGGGATACGGGTACGTGGGTCCGCAGACCCGGGCCCGGTTATCGGCACTATACGGCTCGTAATAAGGGAAGAAGGATGTCGGACGGAAGGGGGTGAAGCGTGTTCATCTTTTCTCATCCGTTATCCATATGTGAATGAAAGGAACAAAGAAGCAAACGGTCCTCCTCGGAATGAGTGGTGGCGTGGATTCAAGCGTCAGCGCGGTTTTGTTGCAAAAGCAGGGGTATGACGTGATTGGTGGGTTCATCAAGAACTGGTCCGACGCTAAGGATCTTTGGAGCGGGGAATGTCAGTGGCGCGGGGACCGCAGGGATGCGATGCGCGTTGCTGCGAAGTTGGATATCCCCCTACTTACGTTTGACTATGAATCGATTTATCGCAAAAAGGTCGTAGACAAGATGTTTAAGGCATATGCCAAAGGGGTGACGCCAAACCCGGACGTCCTCTGTAACCAGGAGATAAAGTTTGGCGTGTTTGCTGCTGCAGCAAAGAAGCTGAACGTGGATCTCATCGCCACAGGGCACTATGCACGGACAAAGAATACATCAGATGGAATAACGCATCTGATACGTGGTCTAGATCCGAATAAGGACCAAAGTTACTTTTTGCATCGTGTCACACAGGAAGCGCTTGCAATGACAAAATTTCCGGTTGGGAATTTACGTAAACCGGAGGTGAAGAAGATTGCCAAGTCCCTCGGTCTTGCAACGGCGGAGAAGAAAGAGAGTATGGGGATCTGTTTTATCGGTAAACAGCCCATGAAGGATTTCTTGCGTACACGCATCCCATCTAAGCCGGGCAAGGTTGTGGATCCTAGCGGTAACGTGATCGGCGTTCACGAGGGGTTGGACAGCGTCACCATCGGTCAACGTCATGGGTTCCGGATTCGGGTATGCAGGAATGCGGGGTTGCAGGAGTGCGGACCGTGGTATGCGGCAGCAAAGGATCTTTCGACAAACTGCCTGGTCGTTGTTCCGGGCAAAACACATCCGGATCTCTATTCCTCGGAAGCGACGGTTTCCGATCTGCATTGGATCGCGAATCAGCCGACAGCTGAACAACGACAGTTGAAAGCGGTGGTTCGCTATCGCCAAGAACCCGTTCCCATCCAGATGACTGAGAGGGGTAAAAAACTTCACGTCGTCTTTCAAAAACCCGTCTTCGCCGTATCGCCTGGGCAGTCTGCCGTGTTCTATCAGGGGTTGGAATGCCTGGGTGGGGGCATCATTGTCTAAAGGGGATCTCTC
>WJLE01000108.1 GCA_014728655.1 Candidatus Uhrbacteria bacterium | reverse complement strand
GTGTGAATCCGTTCGATCCAAGCAATCGACCCATGTTCACAAATCGATCATGAACCTTCTCGGGGTCCTGACGGAATAGGATTGGCTTAAGGAAGGTTTGATACTTCCAGCGAATGATGGATGGGAAAAGCATGGGCTAATGGGTTGTGGGTTGTGCCCGCCTGCCGTGCCGTCATGGCGGACAGGGGTTGTGGGTTGTGGGGAACAGTATGATGGAACCTGCAAAAAAAAACAAAAGTTTGCAAAAACGTTCCCGAGGATGTCCCGCGCTGCGGGACGACGAGGGATCTCGTGATCCGGGATGCACGTTCAAACCACACAAAATCCCTCACCGCATAGCGCAATGGTTTCGGGAATGGCATGACTCAATGTATTGCTACAACGCACCAATACTCGCTGCTGCATTCGCCTTTAATCGCTCCATAAACGCCTCCCGAGCCTTTTTGATGTTCTCGTCCTTCCCCGCCCAGATCTCAATCGCCGGATACTGCAGTGCACGCGCGAACGTGAACGTAACGTTCCAGGGGTACGGACCGAGTTTCGCGATCGCATTCAGGTTCATGGTCGCTTCCTCGCTGGATTGGCCACCGGATAAAAAGACGACACCACCGGCTTCATCCGGAATCGTGGCACGGAGGCATCGTGCCGTTGCCTCCGCGACCTGCTCAGGATTCATCGGCTGACCGGATGCACTGCCAGGAACCACCATGGAGGTCTTCACAACGGTTGTCTTCAAATCCACTCGATACTTCTGTAGGTGCTCGATCAGGGACGTAAGCGTTGCCGTCGTGATATCCTCCGCTTTCTCGATCGTATGCTTGCCTTTCAGCACCACTTCCGGCTCTACCATTGGGACGATGTTCGCTTCCTGACAGCGCAATGCATAAAGGGCTAGCTGCAAGCTGTTCGCATCGATCATCTCCTGGGTTGGGAGCTCTTTTCCGATATGGATTACCGCGCGCCATTTTGCGAATCGGGCACCGAGGTCGTAATACTCCGTTAACCGATCCGCCAATCCATCCAATCCTTCGGTTAACGTTTCGCCGGGGAATGCAGCAATGTCCTTTGCACCCGCATCCACTTTAATCCCAGGCACGATTCCACGATCCGACAGGACCTTGGCGAACGGCGTTCCGTCCGAATCCGCCTGACGTAGGGTTTCGTCGTACAGGATGACCCCGCTCAGATACTCTTCCGCACCGGGAGCGGAAAGATAGAGCTCACGGAACCGGCGTCGGTTTTCCGGTGTGGATTCCACACCAATGGGATCCAGCCGCTTGGGAACAGATCGATTACTCTCGTCCGCAGCAAGAAGACCCTTCCCCTTCTGCATCATTTGCATCACGGATGTTTCTAAGATAGATGGCATATTGAGATCGTTAGGTCGATGGATGGTTAGATGATTCGGTACACGGGACAAATCGTCTATCATCCTTTCGATTCCCATTGTATCACCAATCCCTGGGATAAGCCCATCATTCAGGTTACAATAACTTTGAAATGGAGGGTCTCGCAGATCTCATCATCGGTTATGTCGCACAACCTCGGGTTTACGGCCTGTTTATCTATGTCACGATCCTCGTCATCGCCTTACAGTTGACGGATGACGTCTATATTAAATTCAAACGCAGAAAATCCGGATTTGGCACGGTCTTTAATAGCGTCACAGGCAAACCCGTTGACCTGGCGCGCGTCCGCTTGGTGGATGTACACGGCCTCACGGTCACTTCGGCCGTTACGGATAAATACGGACACTACCGTCTGACCGTCACCCCCGGAGAATATACCGTGGATGTGACCAAACCCGGCTTCGTGTTTCCTTCCGTGTTCCTGAAAAACCACAAACACTCTAAGACGTACGTGAACGTTCTGCCTACGCACCGGATCAAAATCAAGGACCATGGCATCATCACCGTAAACATTCCCATCGATCCGGTTGAGGGCATGCGGAAACGCTCCCGCGTATTCCGTAAGTGGATGGTACTCAGCGATAACGTCCAGCTGGTCATTGCCTACGCCTCCCCCATCGTGTTCATGGCATATCCGTTGATCAACCCTGCACGGATCCTGCCATGGCTTGCATACGGAGTGTATGTCAGCCTCATCCTCTATCGACTTACACACTTCACTCCAGGCAAGCCACCCTATGGAACGATCACGGATCTGAAATCCGGGAAGCCGATACCCAAAGTCGTCATCCGACTCTTTGATGCGAAGTTCAACAAGCTCCTGACCACGCAAATCACATCTGATAAAGGCCGCTACGCCCTGCTCGTAAACCGCGGTGCCTACTACATGACGATGAAAGCAGATGGCTATAAGCAAGTCCGGCTCAATTTCCCGCATATCACTAAGGACAGCTATCCATTAGCGACAGACGTGAAGATGAAACAGGTGGACTGATTCAATCCAGACGCCCGTCCTGCTATAGTCTTTCCATGCCCGAGCAACGGTCTAAATCCATCGTCCTATTCGCCTCGATCATCGGGGTCCTGATCTTCAGCGGCTTACTTTACCGCCAGCTCATACGATCAGAGACCAACAACCCACAACCCCTGCCCGCCATGACGGCACAGCAGGCGGGCACAACCCATAACGAAATCTTAGAAGAACCTCACAAAGCCGAGAGTCTCGAACCGGAACTCGAACTCTACCAACCCTCTCGCGTCCCCCTCCCCGACGAAGTTCGCGGCATCTACTGGACAGCCGTCACCGCGGGAACGTCTCGAGGGGATGAGCTCTTGGCATACATGAAAGAAACCGGGATCAATGCCGTCGTCATCGACCTGAAACTGGATAACGGAGAAATCGCCTTCGAGCCGATTAACGAAACGCTCAAACCGTTTGCACAAGAAACACCTGCGATTAAGGATCTCGAAGCCTTGATGGAGAAACTCGCAGAAGCCGGGATCTACCGGATCGCCCGACTGGCTGTGATGCGCGATGACACGCATGCCACGATCCATCCGGAAAACGCGTTGAAATGGAAGGATGGCGGCCTCTGGCAGGACAAGATCGGATCGTACTGGATGGACCCGGCAGGACCGTTCGTCGCTGAATACGCCGTGACGCTTGCCAAGGAGGCTTACCAGCGCGGCTTTGACGAAATCCAATATGACTACATCCGCTT
>WJLE01000107.1 GCA_014728655.1 Candidatus Uhrbacteria bacterium | reverse complement strand
GTACCAGCGACGTCCAAGTTCAAGTGTCTGTTTTGGCATAGGGGCTGTGAGCTCTTAGCGATTGGCTTTTGGTTATTGGATGGGTGGAAGATCGAAGCTGCCTTCGTCTCCCTCCGTTAGCGATGGCTCGATCTCGACGGCGCTTCCATCCACATCCTCACCGTTGATCGTGAAACCGCCGGACTCATCCGGAAGGTCCGTGGTTACATCCGTGTCCGTTGGGACGAGATCCGGAACCACATCGGGTGCTGGAATCGTGGCCGCAGAATCGGTCCCTTTCACTTCCGTGATCGCGTAGGTCACGGCGCGGGAGAATCCCCAGTCCAGTGAAGCGAAAAATCCAGCAACCAAAATCGATACGACGATGACGAGCAACGAGTATCGAAACGTCGTCTCCCGGGTTGGCCAGGTCACCTTCTTCAGTTCGGCAAGCGAGGTGCGGACGTAGGAGGTTACGGATGTAATCGGATTCGGCATAGGGCTAGGTGCTAGGTCGTTAGATTGTTAGGTGGTTAGGGGGCAAAGCGCCTCATTTTTGTTGAAGCGTTCGATGATGACACTAACCATCAAACTGTCTAACCATCTAATCATCTGAGTAAAATCTGGTTTTTTAAAATCCCGGCAAGGGGATTAGTGGCTGGAATGTAGCAGGATTTGTCGGAAAAGGCAAGACAGGGAGGATGGAAGGGGGATGGGGGAGGGGGTCCTCATGCCCCTCATCCTGCCTCCCTCCTCCCTCATCCTTATCTACACGTCCAACTCCGCCTGTTTGGCGTGGGTTTGAATGAATCGTTTACGTGGTGCAACATCGGATCCCATGAGGATGTCGAAGGTCTCGTCTGCACGGGCAGCGTCGTCGATCGTGACTTGCTTCATCTTGCGCGTTTTCGGATCCATGGTGGTCTCCCAAAGCTGATCCGCATTCATTTCTCCAAGACCTTTGTAGCGCTGAATCGTGATGCCGGAGATTTTCGACGTCTCTTCGTCTGCCCCCGCCTCTTCCTGTTCGGGCGCAGCTTGTTGCGCCCCTACGTCCTCGGCTTCCTCATCCTTCTTGCCTTTCTTTTTCTTTTCTTCCTTCAGTTTTTGTAGCTCCTCGATGACGGCATCACGTTCCTCCTCGCTATACACGTATTGCGAGACCTTTCCTTTCTGTAAGCGAAAGAGGGGAGGTTGTGCGATATAGAGATGTCCGGCGTTAATCAGTTCCGGGAAGTAGCGGTAGAACAGGGTAAGTAATAGCGTGCGGATGTGCGCACCGTCCACGTCGGCATCCGTCATGATAATAATGCGACCGTAGCGTAGCTTTTCTAGTTCAAACTGGTCTCCGATATTGGTTCCAAGGGCGATCAGCAGACTCTTGATCTCGTTGTTGGTGAGCATGCGGTCCAACCGTGCACGTTCCACGTTTAAGATCTTTCCGCGTAACGGAAGGATCGCCTGGAAGTCGCGATCACGACCTTGTTTCGCAGACCCTCCTGCAGAATCTCCCTCAACGATGTAGAGCTCCGTGTTTACGTTATCCTTTGACGAACAGTCCGCAAGTTTTCCGGGTAGCGTCAGTCCTTCGAGTGCACCCTTTCGTAGCACCGTATCACGAGCCGCGCGTGCAGCAGCGCGTGCGCGCTGTGCGATGACGCATTTTTCGATGATGGCCTGCGCGTCGCGTGGGTTCTCTTCCAGGTACATTGCGAACGCTTCACTCATCACCGTCTCTACGTATCCGCGGACTTCCGGGGTGCCGAGCTTGGCTTTGGTCTGACCCTCGAACTGCGGTTCAGGAATCTTGACAGAGATCACACAGGTCAGTCCTTCACGGACATCATCACCCGACAGGTTGGTATCCTTATCTTTTAAGACGCTCTTACTACGTGCGTAGTTGTTGAGCACGCGTGTGAGCGCTGCACGGAATCCCATTACATGCATCCCGCCCTCCGGGTTGATCACGCCGTTTGTAAACGCGTACAGATTTTCCTGCAGGTCGTCCGTGTACTGGATGCCGATTTCGATCTCTGAATTTTCCACCTGCTTCTCCACATAGAACACGGTTTCATGCTTGGGCTGTTTGGAGTGGTTTAGGTGCTTGACATATGAAGCAACCCCGCCTTCGAAATAGAATCCGTGAACGTTTCGTTGCCCCTTCTCCCGTTCATCTACGATCACGAGGTGTACGCCCTTGGTCAGGTAGCATTGTCGGCGGTAGTGATCGAGGACGCGCTGAAGTTCAAATTCAATCGTCGAAAAAATGGTGGCATCGGGTTTGAATGTGACCTGCGTGCCGTGGTTTTTTGATGTTCCGATCTTCTTCACCTTCGCTTTTGGTTTCCCGCGGACGTACTCCTGTTTAAACAACCCGCCGTCGCGCTCTACGATGACTTCGAGTTCATCCGACAGCGCGTTCACGACGGAAACACCCACACCATGCAGTCCTCCGGAGACTTTGTACCCACTGTCATCTCCTCCGAACTTTCCACCGGCATGTAGCTTGGTCATGACGAGCTCCAATGCGGAGACCTTCTGTTGCTTGTGGACGTCGACGGGAATTCCACGACCGTTGTCTTTTACCATGATCCGGTTGTCCGGAAGTAGTGTAATCGAAATCTGATCGGCATGTCCGGCCATGACTTCGTCGAATGAGTTATCCGCAACTTCCCAAATGAGGTGGTGCAGTCCATCCGGACCCGTGGAACCGATATACATGCCGGGACGCTTTCGGACCGGCTCCAGTCCCTCGAGGACGCTAATCTGTTCTGCGCCGTAATCGGCCTTTTTTGAGGAAGGTTTCTTCGATGCATTCACGGTTTTTTTCGGCATATGCTGGGGGCTATCTTAACGTGGGGCTGGGAGATTGTACAGGTATGGCAGGTCATCAGGTTATCAGGTCTTCAGGTCTTCGGGTGGGCTGGAGGGTGTTTTTCGAATACCCGACAATCCAATGACGCGAAAAACAGGACAACCTGACAACCTGAAGATCTGAGTCCATTCGTGATAGAATAGATACAAGACATGTCCGAGGAACAATCCATTGGTGGCGGATTTACCCAAGGGGAATTGCAGTTCGCCGGTTTTTGGGTGCGAAACGGAGCAATGGTTCGCAGGGTTGTGAAGTATTCCCTTATCGGACTGAACGTTCTGTTGTGGGGGTATGCATCCTGGGGTCTCCTGGATGCCTACGTGTTTTCCTATCCGCGTGAAGCGCGGATTACGCAGGACATCGAATCGAATCGGTTGTTACTTCGGAATTTAAGCACGAACCAACCTCGAAGCATTCAGACGCAGACCGTTCGTGTGTTTTCCGGAACGGAGAATCGGTACGATATGTTGGTTCCAATGCAGAATCCGAACGATCAGTGGTATGCGGAGTTTAACTATCGGTTCAACTTTAGTGGGGAATCCACACCACTCCGCAGCGGATTCATCCTGCCCAAGCAATCCAACTACCTTGGGGAGTTCGGTTATGAACCGGATACGGCAGGATCTCGTACGGCGGCATTGGCGGTGGAGAACATTCGGTGGAAACGGTTGGATCCGGCACGGGTCAATGGGGATTATGACAGCTGGATCGCCAAACGGGACGCATTCCAGATTTCCGGTGAGAGCTACAGTAACGATCTTCGGATTGGCAGTGAACGAATCGGTCGGACCACATTTACCTTTTCCAACCCCACGGCCTACGGGTATTGGAACGTCGGATTGTTCGTGATCTTGAAGCGCGGCCAGACGGATGTAGCGAGTACGTTTATCTCGTTATCGAACGTCGTTCCCGGAGATGAGCGGGAGGTGAAGATTGATTGGTTTGAAAATTTACCCGGAATTACGGAAACGGTCGTTGTGCCCTCCGTGAACTTTCTGGATGAGACAGCCTATCTTCCGAGTACGAAGTTTTGAAATAGGTGAACGGGTGAACGAGTGACGATGTTTGGGAGTACGGGTTCAGATGACCCGGCTCTTTTCGATTTACCGCGCGCATGGCTCAATGG
>WJLE01000106.1 GCA_014728655.1 Candidatus Uhrbacteria bacterium | reverse complement strand
CGTAAACTCACCATGCTCGTTCACTGAGAGCCGCACGCCTTCGGGATTATAGCGGCGACCGTCCGGCAAGTGCGTGTATTTGCCGCCGACCACCTCGGGCCGACCTGCATTGGCCACCAAATTGGCGGCCAGGCGCTCGATCGCCTTCTTCCTTTGCTTTTTTATTCGACCCGTATGCATCACAACTCTCCCGGATACGGCACGTCGCTGTCCACAAATGCCTCGACACGATCAACGCCGCGCTCTACCACCTGTACAACTTTCTTGTGCACCTCTTTAACCACAGTTTGTTGCTTGCGCATAAGGCGATCAGCCACAAAAAGTGCCAGCACTATCGCAAACAACACATACTTCTCCCAGTGCGCCGCAAACGTATCTGCGCGCACAGCTGCCGTTCCCGCATCCAAGGACCGCGCAATAGCACCATAAACCTGCCGCTCGCCAACGGCTCGATTTATGTTAGCCAGCCCCGACAGCGAGCCCAGGCCACACGCCGTCACAAGCGTGAAAAACACTGCCAACAAAACCCCATGTTTAAAGTCCATCCTGTCTATCCTCTCTATAATTCAAACATTTGCAAAGATTTGTCCAAATTGTTCGACAAATCTTCGTCCTCGTCCTCAGACACACGCCCTGGCGTTTCAGGACGGGCCTCTACAACACTCAAAGAGGCAATTTGCTGCTCAAGGCTGTCCAGCTTAACCATTATCTGCCGTCTCGATACATCCTGCTCGAAGAAAAGCCGCAGTGCTTCCCTCACAACCTGGGACCCGCGCCCACGTTGCTGCTCGCGTTCAAGGCGTTCAAGAATATCAGCGTCCTGAACGGCATTTAGGGAAACACTTATCCGCACCGTAGCCACAGCGGCTATCCCAGCCTCATACCGAGTTTGCCATAACCAAGCACGTTGCTCCATTGCGTCCCGAAATTCACAATTGAGAAACGCTTGGCAAACGTCATTTTCAGCAGCTCCTTGAGGCACTGCGCACCACCGCCAGTAAAGATACAGGCGTCAAAACGCCCACTCTCCCTCCAAACTGCGTCAATTGCGTCCTCCACCACACCCACAATCGGGGCCAAGTACTCATCAACGTAGGGGCGCAGGTCTACGCACTGTCCCTCGTAAATGAAACCACCCTGCGCTACCCACTCTGCCACCTCGTGAGTATCCGGAAGAATGCGCGGGTACTGCGCTCGTAGCGCTACGCGCATATCGTCAAGCGCGCCAAGGAGTCCAAGCTCGTCACTCCTAGTATATTGATCAACTTGACTTAACCTGTCACATACCAGAAAGTTAATCGTGTTACCACCGATGTCACAAACGGCAGTAACGCCGGTAGCATATGTATTGTCAAGCACATTGCCGCGATCGTCTAGAGCGAACAGCGCCAATGTGCCGAACGGCTGTGTCACGACACTGAACTTTTCGATTTCCACAACCTGCTCGCGACGCCCCCTGCGCGTAAACTTCAGGGGTTTGCCGTTGTACAACTCGTGCAGCGGCTTGGCATAGGCAGCCCAATCGCTCACCGGCAATCCAGTAACAACCTGTATTTTGCGATACGGTGTACCAATACCTTCACTGAGAGCTGCGCTAAACAGCGTAGCCCAAGTATTTCCCAGAGCCCAGTCCGGTGTGCGCGGCGCAGACTTGTGGCGACTTTCCTTCATCGCCGTCACGCCCACCGGCACAAACTCATCGCCACCAACGGAAATGTAAATCCCATTGCTGCGCAACGAAAACCCCTCCCCGCGCGTCGGCGTCCCCACCAACGACGGGATCAGCACCCTGTGGGGCACTAGGGCCTTCACGGCCCTAAATCCCACGTCCACTGCAAAAACATCTTTGCTGTCCATCTGTCCTCCTTAGTATTAATGTTTTGTAATAACTTATCTAAAATGCTACACCAAAACGGACAGTTTGTCAAGACCCAACTTCTAAGAGTTGAATAACTGGACCGCGAGATGGCGAATAGCCTCGCCATTTTTCAGTCCGGTTAATAGACCATACACGTTGATGACATCAAGAGGACGGGCGCGATGCGCAATACAGGACGGCTTCCAGCAGTTACAAAGACCTAACTCAGTATTGACCCACATCGACGGAGTGTGATCGTCATGGAACGGGCAGCAGCATTTAAACCAACCGCCCGGACCGGAGGGAATAAGGCGCGTGTATTTTCTCAACAAATCCTCAAGCGGCAGGCTTTGCTTGATTTTGGCCACAACATCATCCTT
>WJLE01000105.1 GCA_014728655.1 Candidatus Uhrbacteria bacterium | reverse complement strand
ATTCTCACCCTTCTAGAACAAATAGATCCTAAGAGGACCTGCGTAAACGTCATCAGTAAATCTGGCGGAACGCTGGAAACCATGTCCTCATTTTTGGTGTTCAGGGAGCTGCTCAAAAAGAGATGCGGTAAAACGTTCGGAACCAGAATCATCGCAACCACAGATTCGGAGCAAGGGGCGCTACACGATCTCGCACAGAAAGAGGGTTATCACACACTGAACGTTCCTTCGAACGTAGGTGGACGATATTCCGTTCTGTCCGCCGTTGGATTATTTCCGGCCCTAGTCATGGACGTGGATATTCAAGCAATGCAAACCGGCGCGTCTTCTTTGGTCAGAACGTATATTGATCACAAGGATCCGGGAATCCTATGCGGCGCTTATGCCGGAATGCATGTCATAGGATTGGAGAAAGGCAAACAGATACACGTACTGATGACCTATGTGAGGCGATTGGATGAATTCACGAAATGGGTGCGTCAACTTGTTGCAGAAAGTCTGGGAAAGCGTGTTAATCGGCGGGGGCGGGTGATTCACACCGGACCCACTCCGGTTGCATCTGTCGGGCCGGAGGATCAGCACTCACAGCTACAGCTCTACAGCGAAGGTCCATTTGATAAGCTGATTACATTTATCAATCAAGAAACGCATCGAAAGGATCTGAAAACGCCTGCCGTCAAATCTTTGCCCAGTCCCATTAATACATTCGGAGGAAAATCATTCGCAAAGATGCTACAATTAGAACGTGCTGCAACTGCAGAATCCTTAAGGTTAAACGGACGCCCGAACGGTACGATCCATTTACAAAAACTGGATGCTGCCGCTTTAGGTGAACTGTTTCAATTTTTTGAAATTACCGTTGGCTTAATGGGTGAGCTCATGGACGTAAACGCCTATGACCAGCCAGGCGTTGAACTGTCCAAGCAGCTCATGCGCAAGGGTATGTAATCCATCATCGAGGGGCTATGGCCGTTAAGAAAATCTCAAAGACGAAAAAACCTTCATCATCAAAAAAGATGGACGAGCCGGAGCTCTCCGTCGGTATTCGAAAACCGAAAAAGAGGCGTTGGTATCATAAAAAACGAACATACGTTATTCCGCTACTTTTACTAGCGGGCTTTGGGATCTATTATTTTTTCTTTACGAACGGGAAAGCGGATCAGTACGAAACCACAATAGCCGAACGTAGAAATCTACAGCGCACAGTGGAATTGACCGGGGAGATTAAACCCAGTGCACGACTGAATCTCGCGTTTGAGCGTGGCGGCACGATTCGTGCGATCTACGTTGATATCGGTCAGGAAATCGAACAGGGGACACTGATTGCGGAGCTGCAAGATGATGATCTTCAATTCGCTTACCGCCAAGCACGCGCGGGATTATCCGCTGCACAAGCGAGATTGGATTTAGAAATCGCTGGTGCAAAAGAACAAACGATTGAAAAAGCGGAAGCCGCCGCAGATCAGGCGCGCGCAGATCTGACGAAGGCGGAATCCGACCTCATTAATACCCGACTAACAACACAGGATGCGATTGATTCAGCGGAAATAGCCGTACAGACGGCTAAGAACAATCTGGACAACCAAACCACAACATTAGAGCAGAACGTGGAGGATGCATATGATGACGCCGTCGTTGCATTAGTCAACGCGATTGGTCCTATGAATTCCGCACTTAGACAAGGGGATCAAATCGTGGGTGTGGATGATACGTCCACCAATTCCGATTATCGCAACCTGCTTGGTGTTAGCTCTGCAGGCAGCCTTAGCCGTGCAAGGGATGCCTATAAAACCGTCAAACCCATTGCAGAATCTGCGGAAGGACATATTCGTGCGCTGAACGGATCGTCATCCAATACGGAAATCGATTCCTCTGCAGATGAGTTGCTACGCGCGCTGTCATTAACGCAAACGTTCCTGATTGACGTACAGGCAGTATTGGACGGTACCATCACAGGACCCAGTCTAACGTCTACCGAACTCGCGTCGCTAAAAACCACCATTGGATCTGAACGTACAACCGTTTCGACGCAGTACACAACGGTTCAGAACGCAGAGCAGTCCATCACCACCGCAAAACTTTCTCGTACCGATACGATTCAGTCCCTGGAAGATGCATACGAAACCGCAGTATTAAATCTAAATACGGCAAAAACAAATGCAGAAACCTCCGTACGAAGTGCAGAAACAGCCATAGAAATCCGACGAGCTGCAGTCCGATCCGCAGATGCGGAAGTAGAACTGTTACGATCCCCTCCACGCACGGTGGACTTGGAACCGTTACGTGCAGCTGTTTCCGAGGCCCGCGTGCGTTTGGATCAAGCAGAGGCGGATCTGAGTAAAATACAAATCATCGCTCCGATCGACGGAACCATTGCGGATATCATGCCGGAATTGGGCGAACAGGTCATCGCAAACGAGCCTGCTGTCATCATGATCAGCAACACCTTATTCGATATCGAAGCACTGATCCCCGAAGCGGATGTGGCCTTGGTCAAAACGGGACAGCCGGCAACCATAACGCTTGATGCTTATGGCGATGATCTGGAATTCGAGGGGCAAGTGGTGACTGAGGAACCCGATCAAACGCTCGTACAGGATGCCGTGTACTACAAATCCCGAATCAGCATCGAAGCGACGGGATTCGAAATCAAGCCCGGCATGACGGCAAACGTGACCGTCCTTACGGAAGAAGTGCCGAATGTCATTGTGATTCCCGCGCGCGCAATCCGGACAAATGATCAGGAGCAAAGGATCGTCAAAGTGATCAGCAATGATGAGGTTGTAGAACGAGAGATCACAGTAGGTATTCGCGGCGACGAAGGAAGGATTGCGGTGTTAAGTGGTATTGAAGAAGGGGATACGGTTATCGTTTCCGAACGGAACTAGCCCCTATGGAAAACATCATCCGAATCAAGGACATCAAGAAGGAGTTCGTTAATGATGAGGTGGTTACAAAGGTCCTTCATGGGATTACGTTTGATATTCCCAAAGGTCAATTTGTCTCCATCATGGGTCCATCCGGAAGCGGAAAGTCCACGCTCATGCACATTTTAGGGTTTTTAGACGTTGCGACAAACGGGACCTATGAGTTTGCGGGTATTGACGTTTCAACCCTGACCGATGACGAACTGGCGGATATGCGGGGTGAGAATATCGGTTTTATTTTTCAAACCTTCAACCTGCTTTCCAGAACGAGTGTGTATGAAAACGTGATGCTCCCCTTGATCTATACCGATATTCCCGCACAAACACGCGATGAGATGGTTCGGGAAGCAATCGCAGATGTCGGACTTTCACACCGTATGGAGAACCTATCCAATCAATTATCCGGAGGAGAACGACAGAGGGTGGCGATTGCTCGTGCGCTAATCCGAAAACCGGATGTCATCCTTGCAGATGAACCGACGGGTAATTTGGACTCAAAATCCGGGGAAGCGGTGATGGATTTAATCGAGGAGTTAAATAAAAAATTCGGACACACGATTATTCTGGTGACACACGAGACCTATACGGCACAGTATGCTAGCCGAATTATTAAACTCAAAGACGGTCTAGTTGTGTCTGATCAATCAAACGGACACAAGCATAAAAAAGGCTCAAAGCGCCCACTGAAGTAATGAAATCCCGGGATCTCCTAACCATGTCGGTTCAGAACCTGCGCCGAGGCGGACTGCGCAGTATTCTGTCGATCCTCGGCATTGTGATTGGAATATCTGCAGTGATCCTGATCCTGTCTATCAGTGAAGCGGGTCAGCGTTTTATCATCAACCAAGTTGCCGCCTTCGGATCCGATTTAGTATTCGTCGAAAGCGGATCTCCGGACGAGTTGGAGGGTGGCGGGATCCCCACACCCTTTCCGAAAGACGTCCTGACCAAATCCGACGCAGAAAAACTTAACCAACAGCCTTGGGTCCGTTTATTGACACCGGTGATCTTTCAACAAGACACGGTCAACGCAAGAGGGGAGGTGATGAATGCGGAAATTGTCGGTACAAGTGAAGAT
>WJLE01000104.1 GCA_014728655.1 Candidatus Uhrbacteria bacterium | reverse complement strand
GGCGAGGATGCCCGCGATGACTGGATTGAAATGTTCGCCGATCAGAAGAACCGCAGCGGGCACGCCGACGCCAATGTCAATAACGTTCCGATGCCGGTGATCATCAAGCTGGCGCGCACACTGAGTGCGACGCCAGAAGATATAAAAACTTGGTGGCAAGTGGAATGAGGATTTTCATAGACCCTACTGAAGCTGGGCCTAATAGTCGGCTCTCTGCCGACGTGGTTGAGGCTGCCGATATGCTTCCGGGTCTTGAAGAGCAGACTGGGGCGGATATGCTGATTAGCATTCTCAGCATACCCGCCTCATCTGACACATTGCTTCGGAAGCATTGTGAATCTGGCGCACTGGTGCAACTCAAGCGCTGGGGCGACTTGCAATCGGCCATTACCACCGAACAGCGGCTTTTCCACGAAGTGCAGGCAATGACGTCGTGGAGCCGAATGTCGTGGCTAGTGGTGTCGGGCGTGATCTTCCCGGTTAATGACCGGTGCGCTATTGGTAAAATCGAGAATGTTAAACTGTTGCGCAACAACATCGCGCGCGTTACGGCGCGCGGGCGGAAAGCGTTGGCGTATAACTCGGTATTGGGGGCGTTGCTGGCCTGGCGCATCTACGGCGGATATGTTGAATTCCTGCCGGATAACGATAAGTTGTTGAGCTGGTGTAAACTGGTGGCCCGATTGCTAGAGGCCATCGACGAGGGCGCTCATACTGAGTTAAAACCACGAAGCGCGCTGCGTGAGTTGCGCGAACCAGGCCCGGTATCCTGGCTGGCAGCGATGTTCAAGGGCATTGGGCGTAAGACGGCTGAGGCTGTTTTCTTGCATCTAAAAGAACAAACGGGGCAGCCAGCTACACTGTATCAAGCTCTGGCCTATGTCACATCGTATCGTGCGTGTGACATTCCAGGTATTACCAAAGAACGCGTGGCTGAATGGCGACATCTTCTCGGGCTGCGCTATATCGAGGGGACGAAAATCAATCCGCCGATGTATCAAGCGTTGGCTCTTGAGAGCTTGCGCGTAGACACTGGAAAACCGTTTTTGCCATGGAACGACGAGAGTGAGTTCTCTGTAGCAGCGCTAAAGCCATTGTGTGGCATAGGCGCATACGCTCGTGTGAAGCATACGGGGGGGGAAGTTGCTGGATTGTTGATGGCTGTACAGGTTGAAAGCGTGAACGATTGGTTGATCTTGGAGGACAAGGATCAAACGCGCGAAGTGCGCCTGGACACCATCACAGACATAGTTTTGGAGGACGTATGATAGATCAGTTGAATAGGAGCCTAATCGTTATTACTGGTGGATGGGGCTCTGGCAAGAGCATCGCTGCTAACACGATTGCGCGCCCGTCAGAGGTGGAGCGTGTATATGTGCACGACGCCGAGAACTCTTCTAACCGGTTTCGGCAGCAGCTTCGGGCCAGGGGTACGGACTTTGGGTATTACCTGAATTTGGATGACAAATGGACCGAGGCGCTACCGGATGACCGCGATCTCGTCAACCGTATCGCGCATGATCAACTGCCGTGGACAGAGCGCAGAACTAGAGATTCTATGATTGATTACTGGCGCTTTGTCCTTGAGGACATCAACGAGAATATGACGCCGGGTAAGTATGATGTATACGTCCACGACACCATCGAGCGTTTGGAGGCTGGCATGACTGCGTTCGTGGAGGCCAACAAACGCATCACTGGCTGGAGCAAGACGGCCTACGGCGAGATGTGGACAAAGGGCGTGTATCCGTTGTACCGTGGTTTTTTGAATGCCCTGTACCAACGTGGCGTCAAGGTTGTGGTGTTCACATCGCACCTTAGAACGCCATGGGTGGATGGTAAGCCGGTTGTTGGCTCAGTCGAACCGAAAGGCAAGTCCATCCTCTACAAGCTCAGCCAGCTCTTTGTGTGGCTGGTCAAGGATCCGCGCAACGCCAGCAAGGCCCCGGCCGGGCTGATCTTCAAGGAGCGGCTTGGCACGGTGAAGATTGATGGCGATAGCTGGGCCATTGGCGGCGCGCTGCCGCCGCGCGTCCCTGAGTTTACGTGGGACAATGTTGAGCGGTACTTGGAGGAAGGCGTGGACATCACCAATCTCAACGAACGCGAGCGGTTGTCTGAGAGCGAGAAACGCCTTGTTAGCACAACGCTGGACTCTATGCAATTGCGGTTGATGGTGCTGCAAGCCGAGGAGGAGTTGTTACAAAAAAAGCAGCAGACGGCTCCGATGTTCTTGGCACATGGCGAGGCCGCGTCGTTGGAAGCGACGCCGCAGGAGATAGCTGTCAAGCTGTACGCTGACGGTGACGGGATTGGGGTCGAGGCCATCGCTGAACAACTCGGCAAGCCCGCAATCCTGGTGCAGAAGTGGATCAACGGGGCGGTTTAGCCGCCCCAATTATTTTTGGAGGGAGGGCAAATGTACTATACGACAAATGAGTTGATTGAGAATCACAATATTCAAACAAGCACGCTGTACTTTTGGGCTGACCGCCTGCGTGACACGCACATGGTCAAAAAGATCGGAGGGCGATTGCTGCTGCACTCGGACTTCTTGCACTTTGTGAGGCAGCGGATGGACAGCTCCGGTGTGCCATCGTTGCCGGAGCCGGGGCGTATCGGGGCACTGTATCTTCTGTACGGCAATTGGGGAGATGTTGATGTTGTTGCCGATAGGCTAGGCGTACCTGTTCAAATCGTTAAGGAACAAATGAAGGAGCTTAATCTTGGCCAAGAATAAACAAATATGGGCGCGTATCACGCAAGCGGAGTGCGACGCTATGGATAAAGCCGCTGAGATGTATCAGAAAAGCCGTAGCGCCTTCATTCGCTACTGCATTGTCGAAAAACTGAAGGAGCTGGACTTGTTAAGAAAGACTTGACAAACCTGTAAAGATTGGTTATACTAGTAACATAGGGTCAGCTATATTACGGGAGGAGACAGATGATTGACAGGTTTGATAAGGAGCGTTTCGAAGCTGCGCTGCCGGTTAATAAAAAGACCGGGGAGCAGCTTTGGGAATATGCAGGATTTACGGGCGGCGAGCACGTTTATATTGTTCCGGTTGTGGGAACAAATAAGCGTATTGTTGTCCGTTCGTCTGTCGGGCGTGACGGCCTGAGCGCCGAGGCCGGTGCCGATTCTATCCGTCATTGGGTGGAATATCATTGGAAGGGCACTTGGCGTCCGCTGTCCAAGGGCGACAAGTCCTGGACAACGCGCGTGCCGGGGTGGGAGAAGCGCATGGCCAATGCTCTGCGCAAGTT
>WJLE01000103.1 GCA_014728655.1 Candidatus Uhrbacteria bacterium | reverse complement strand
TTCGTCCTTGCCAGGAAACCGCGTGCGATAGACACGAGCCGCGCAAGCATCAGAGACTTTATCGCCTATCATCTTGACATCGCGAGCATTGGTGGCTGGCACCGTATCATATTTACGCGCTGTCAGAATGGCATCAACCTCAGCCTCGAAGGCTTCGAGCCACTCTTCAATCAGAGCGTCAGACACGACACTCGTGCCAGGGTCGCTCAATAGCTTGTCTCTTACATCCTGCTCATTGGCATAGTACAGCGTAGCCATAAGTCAAGTCCTTAGCTGGTGAACGTGATTGCATCAGACACAATCACCTGGCCGGTCGTTGGCATGGCCAGCGCCAGGTACCAGGTGTCAGCGCCAGACTCGCCAATAGTGATGGTCAACTGTGCGCTGGTGTCAGTCACGAATTCAAACACCTTATCCGCAGTGTGTTCAACCAGGATTAGCTGGCCAGTACCTACTGCCACGTCGTTGTCGGGCGCGGTGTCGGCAACATCAACGCCGTCGCTATCGTCTGACAGCCAGCCTTTAAGCTGGTAAGTGCCAGTGATTGGCTGAGCATTAGCGCCGTTCAACTGCACACTGACAATGATTGCAGTGCCCGCCTCATCGCCAACCGAAATGGTGGCACCATAGGGCTGAGCGCTCTGGTTGTAGTTGCCTACATGCAAGGTCTTTGAATACAGGTTGTCAATATTGCCACGATGTTGGGTCATTTCTTGGCACCTCGTTTCGTCTTGACTGGCTCTTTTTCCGGTTCATCTTCAGCTAGTAGTTGAACGCTGATATTCTCCAGGTATTCAGCCAGTACCGTCAGTTCTTTGGCGGCACGCAGGTCAGTGTCGCGGTCATGCGCCGATTTCAAGTCAGGCGGTTCAATGTCTAGCTCTTTAGCCAGCACATCACAGACAGTAGTAATGCGTCCTATTGCAGTTTCTCTCATTGCGCCAATCGCGCCTCTAGTTGCCATATTCAATCTCCAGAGGGGCGGTTGCCCGCCCCATTATCTACTAGACTTCAAGCGGCGCATCGTAAGCAGACGGCACGGCATAGGTACCAGATACACCAAAGTAACCCACGCAGGCAGCTACACGACGGCGAGCACCAAAACCAGCAATGCGGTAGTAGTCCACGCCAGCATAGTTGGAATTTTCAACAAATGGCACGGCCTGGAGCCCTTGCAAGCTGGCTTCAGGATGTTGACGCATGGCCAACGGTTGGCCGGCGCCAGTCGCCACAGCGATTGCATAACTGTCGGGAAGATAGCTTGATTCCACGACAATCATACTGCCAACTGAGCCAAGTACCTCGTCACCAAACGCCAGCACTGAATCAACGGTTGAGTCGGTCAGGTCAGCATTTGTTCCATACTGGATAAGCGGATTAGCTACCGCTACAAAGTCTGACAGGCCCTTCGTGGAAGTCACGAGGTTGCTGGCAATATAGGCCACATATGGCCCGGAATTGGAAGGATGCTCCTTCAGTTCTGACAGCATTGTTTCATAGTGATTGTTGCTGTCCGAAATAGCGTCAGCGCTGGCGAGATAATGGTCATCAGTAGCGCGTGTACCATTCCGCAGTGAGTACTTGACGCTATCACCAGAGCCATTGGCCAGAGCACGAATAGTCAGCGAGCCAACCTCGTCGTCGTCGTCTTCATAATCCCAGTTGGTATTATCCATCATGGCGGCCAGGATATGGCGAATCATCCAATCCTTATCCTTGCGCATAGCTTCAACCACGTTGCGATTGACATCACCAATGGTCATTTTGGCGCGAGCTTCGCGATTGCCGCCCCAGCTATCGCCACCACGCTGAAGGGGGTAAGCCACTTCGTAGTGCTCGATGTTGCGCGTAGGCTTGGGCCGGCCATTCTCGGAAAGCGGCTGAAGCGTGCCAGCGCCCGCCTGACGCCAGCGCTCTTTGAAGTTGGTTGTTGGTTCAACCAGGACTTGCATCATGCCGTCCATAATACGGCTATAGGTGGCAAAAGCCTGGTTCAGTGCGTCGCCGATGTTGGGCGCACGAGTATCCTGAAGGTTCAGGTCGAAATAATCCTCGAGATTGTGAAAACCATAAGCTACAACGTTATCAGCCATTGTTCATATCCCCCTTATGCTTTGACCCGAAGGCCCTTGTCAGCGGTCGTGTTGCTCCACAGCGGCACAACGGTACCAATGGCAACGCTACTGTAGCCAGCGGTGGCCTCGGCAACGGTGACAGTCGCGGTAGCTGGCAGAATACTGCCCGTAGCGGTGGTCATTTCGTCTAGTGCCTGATCACCCAGATCATTCATGAACTCAACAGTATAAGGCCCGGTACCAGTCACGCGCACGTTGCCCACATCAATTGTAGACATCGCCTCCAGGGCGGCTTCAATCGTGGCAGCGTTAGCATCATAAGCCAGCGCCGATGATGTGGCGCCGTCATAGATGACCTGGTAGGTGCCACCCGTTGCGTCAGTTGAAACGGTTATGGTCTGGATTTCATTCCGACCCACATCGCTGTCAGACCAACGGCCATCATTGGTAGACAGATAAATAACCGTATCAATGGCTACACTGCTGAACACGTCGCCAGCATCAACAGTGCCGTCAGTCAGCACAGTGATTGCCTCGCCAGCATAGTTCGCCTCGTTGGCAGCAATCCCCCGAAACTTTGCTTCACTGACGCTAGTGGCATTGGCCGGCGTCACCTTGCCATTGCTATCGACACGCACCGCCTCGCCAATGGCAAAGGTTTCCGCAGACGGTGCGTCAAACTGGTCATTACTCGCGATGATACGCAGAGTGCTGAGCGTACCAATATCAGCCATGATGTCCTCCTATATCTTGATTGCGTTTACAGTTTTCTCACGTAGCGCTGAAAAGCAGTCATTGCCTCTTCTGCGTCGCGTGAACTATTTGGAGGCTTAGCGCCAGTGTTAGCAGGGCTTCCTGGCGTTGTTCCCCGTTGGCTAAACCAATCAGGCCGGGCGTCAGAAGCAGCGTCAATCAGTTTCTTCAACGCCTTCTCATCAACCTGACCCTCTTCGTTCAGCACTCCGGATGTATGGTGTGCTCCCTCGGTACGTGCCCACATCAGAACATCTTCAGGCCGCTTGGCATTAGCAGCGCTGGCCGCATTGCGGATGACAGCGAACATGTCACGCTGCTGAATTTCTGCCTTACGCTTTTCCGCTTCAGACTTGTATCGTTCAAGCTCAGATTGCAGCCTGTCAATTTCAGCCTGTCGCTTTTCCTCGGCCTTTTTGGCCTGCTCGGCCCGCTTTTCCTCTTCAGTCATGCGCTCCTGTTTCAATGCTTCAAGCTGTTCAGTCAATGACGAATACTGGCTCTTTAATTCGTCAGCACTGGACACGCCTAAGCCCTCCAGAAGTTCGCTAACCGCTTCGGACTTGGCAGACTTCTTTGCCCGCTCTAACCGCTGTGCAAGCTGCGCACTGGTTAAAGACAGGGTTTCTTCTGTGGGTTGCTCAGTCTGGTTACCGTCATTTTCACCTGACGTGGGGTTTGACCCATCCTGAACGTTGCTTTCATCTGGCATAGCTAAGCCTCCTGATTTTTCTATCCGGGCTTTACCGCGCCCGTTTAACGTCTATAGTAGTTTTTGCTTCTGATAGTGCCCTGGATATAATGACCAGGCCTGATAACGCATTTAAGAACATTATCAGAAGCATATTTTGTTGCGTATACCTCTTGGCTGCGATACTGGCCGTCTTTATTCAATTCCGGCTCAGGACAACCAAAGCATCTTACCCATCTTTTTGCAAATTCAAGGCTTGTCAGGACATGTTCATACTCCTGTGCAACCTTACAGCCTTCATTGTCGGTATACTCAAACGTGACTGTTGCTCTGTATTTCATGCTATCCTCGCCATACTTCCCGGCAGTTCAGTCTAACAGTGCTTAATGAACTTACCCTGTGGCGACAGTTGGGATGTGTCCTTTGCCAATTCCTGGCCACTTCCCAGGTCACACCGCCCAGCCTAACCCGTCGGATGCACTCCTGATGGCTGTTAAATACAATCGGCGGTGTTGCATCCCAGATATACAGTGTGTCAGTTAAGCCATTCTCGGCTATAAAGCGCTCAATGGCATATTCAGCTGCGTTACCTTTGGTGGCATTGGCAATCAGCTTATTCTTTGTTGCCAACCGCTGGCCCTGCCACTCTTCAAGCGCTCGCCTGAATTGGCGTCTTGACCAGTCGGGATGTGCTGCCACCTGTCGTTTAATTTCGTTTTTAAGTTCCTTGTTGAACGTGTCTTGAATGCTACTTGCATCACGTTCAACCAGCCCTCGCAAATGTGCAAGCTCTCGGCCAGACGGCCCGCTTACCACTCCTGAACAACCTACCCGTTGCAACTGTCTGGCAATTTCAGACTGGTAGGCGTTGATATAACGTCTCTCAATAACATTCTTTAATCTATTTAATTCCCCGCCCCTGAATTGCATGACGGCGTACAGGGCGTTGCCTTTATTGGTCAGGTCAGGGTCACGACTGGCACCGGGCAGACGGTCAAAAATGCTTCTAAGTATGCCACGCTGGCGCTCCAGAGGGACGGCGCGTCTACCCATCTAATGCGTCCCATTCATCGTCTGACATTTCATCTTCAAGCACACCAAAGTTCATTTCACCCAGGATATTGTTCAGGTCGTCTTCAAGCTCCAGGTCACGTTCTATCTCCTCTTCGGGGTCTAGCGCGATTTGTAGCAGTGCTTCCTGCTCTGGCGTCAACGCGCTAGCCGCAAAGAAGATGGCCAGTCTATCCTTCATTGACTGGCTGATTGGCAGCTTCGGAATTACCGACAGCGCCCGCCTGGCCTGTTCCGGCGTCAGTGCTGGCATTGCCATTGCCTCCTGTACTCAGTTCGTTAACCAGCGCCGCAATAGCAGCGTTTTCCTGGGCTACCTGGCCTTCTGTCGCAGCGTCAATATCATCCTGCGGAATGCCAAGCTCTTTATATGCAATCTTCTTTTCGTTCACCGGCAAGCTGGTTGCCTGGATCAAAAAGGTGATAGTCTGCTCTTTACTGAGACTGTCTTCAATGACCGGGCGCTCCGCAATCTGGTGCTCCAGGTCGCCACGTTCATAGCTGCGCAAGTCGAATGGCTCAAAGCCTCCATAGCCATTGTGTCCGCCAATGGCGACGGCCATCTGCTGCGCACGCGCTAGCGTACTGTCGTAATTACCCCGCGCCTCTTCAATGCGGTCAATGGCATCAGCCCAGCCAGCTTTTACGCCAGGCGCTGTCAGGTTGCCTGACTCGCGAATGCGATGCAATGCAAGCTCTGGCATGTCTGCTTCCAATTCCTTGATAGAATGATCCAACGCTGCCAGTGAACCAGCGATGTCAATAGTTGCCACCATTGGATTAATGCTGCCACCTTCTGGTAATTGCAAGATTAGCATCTCATCACGTTCAGTCCGGGTTAAGTTGGTCTTCATATCCCTGGCGCCAGACACTGCCCAGACCGGATTAACCGCCTTGCGAACATTATCATGCAAGACCGAAGCCAGCCCATTGATATGATCTATCTTGCGATAGCTGGCATGGAATGAGTTCGCGCCAAACTGCTTGCCCAGCACCGCGCGGTGCTTTCCCCAGACGACAGGTACAAAGCCATATTCGTTTGGCCACTCGGCAACCGGGTCACCCTCCAGATTTACATGGTAGGCATATAGCTCATCACCTC
Organism: Candidatus Uhrbacteria bacterium; assembly: GCA_014728655.1. Taxonomy (GTDB): domain Bacteria; phylum Patescibacteriota; class Patescibacteriia; order 2-12-FULL-60-25; family 2-12-FULL-60-25; genus 2-12-FULL-60-25. The sequence goes on along the minus strand of WJLE01000103.1, from coordinate 858 downwards.
TAAAGGTTCTGAACATCTCTTCGTCAATAACTTCGCGATACCAGTAGGAGCGCTTGGACTGCTTATCAAAATAGCGATAGGCAATCACGACACGGGTAACATTGCCAACGTCGTCAAAATCAACGTCCTGAAATAAGCCAGGATGCATAGCGTCAAGGCGTACCTGGCCACGCTCTCTGTCATCCACTACCTTGATTGGTGCATCTCCAAACGTGGCGCCAGCGTCAATATACTCAGTCTTCTGACTTCCCCAGTTTGACCAGCGCCAGACCTGGCGAATAGCGTCCCGCAATCTTTCATCAGCAGCCTCAATGGGAATAGCGCCACTTTCCAGGTTTTCAAGGTCTAATTGCCCGCCATAAACTTTGGCGCGGTAGATGCCCACCAAGCGGGCAACCGGATTGTAAATGGGACGAATGTGCTTGTATAAACCAGTATCTAATTTCTTTTGCTCAGCATATTTTTGAATGGAGGTATAGACCGTGTTGTTAAAATAATGATTGGCGTCAATATAGCGCGTCAGTCGATCCTCTAGTCGATCCCATGAGTCGGGATACTGAGTGTCTGACGGTGATAGGGCGCCTGCTCGCCACGCTTCAAGTCCTGCGCTAAAGCCTGTCACTATTGACGTTCCTAATCTCTGAAAAAACGGCATTCATGCTACCCTCGCCATTCCGATAGTATGCTGGGTGCTGGTTCCAAGCGGGCTGTCATGCGATGGTCTTCAGTTATCCCATGCCACGCCAATGCCAGCGCCATAACCGTGTCATCATGCAAGTTATCTGGTGCGCTGTACGTGCTGCGGCCTGTCACGCTGTTGACCTTGCGCTCATATGCTTCAAGCTCGGACACCAGCAC
>WJLE01000102.1 GCA_014728655.1 Candidatus Uhrbacteria bacterium | reverse complement strand
GCAAGCTACGCATGGACAGCACCCAAATCATGAGCAACATTCGGGAACGCACGCGCATTCAACTATTAGTAGAAGTCCTGCAACGGGTACACCGGATGTTGGATGAACAAGATCAAGAGTGTTATCAAAAAGCCTTTGAACCTTATCTACAGGGATCGGCCGAACAATATATCTATCACTTGGAAGACGGTGAATATGAGAGCCAACTGAAAGCAATTGGCCAATTGATGCACCAATTGGTGGTAGAACTGGAGGCCGAGTACGCTGAGGAGCCCACGTACAAGATGCTTGAGCGTGTTTTTGATGAGCATTTCAAGGGTACCGAAGATGACGATGACGCCGACCCCAAATCGGGGGACGAGTTGAGTGCAGATAGTTTACAGTCGCCTGATGACTGGGAAGCTACCTACCGCCAGAAACGAGGCGAAGATTACCAAGGATATGTGGCCAACATCACCGAAACCTGTGATCCAGAGAACGATTTGCAGTTGATTATTAACGTGCAGGTAGAGCCCAATACCACCGATGATGCCGAAATGCTAGCAGAATCTTTGCCTGAACTCAAAGAGCGCACGGATGTGGAGGAAGCCTACACCGATGGAAGCTATAGCAGTCCAGAAGTGGACGATGCTGCTGAAAAATATGTAAGCGTTCAGGGGATGGGTGTTAACGGGAGTAAGGATGGTGAAGGCTTATTCCAGTTGGCAGCTTCGCAAGCTTCGGTGAGGTAATCCAACAGATTACGTTGTTGTTGCTTCATTGTAGCGACAACGGTCATGATCCGTTCGGCAAAACGACTGCCAGTCTCACTCTGGGTACCAAAGCTTGTCTTGCGCCAACGTACCCCATGACGCACCTGGCGTTCTGCTAGATTATTGGTTGGTTTCACCCCTTGGAGACGCACGAATGTCCACAGTGCAGCTTCTCGCTTGAGAATATTTCGACACGTTCCGGCAGTTTTTTTATGGCCACACGTTGTACCCTCCCGCAGTAGTTGACCTGCGGACTGTTGAAGGGGTTGCATTTTCAGTTGAAAATCGGACCGGGACATTGTTCCAGCTCGCACTCGGTGCCACCATTGGAACATCAAATCGCTTTTGAACAACAAAGCTTCGCCAATGTACTGAGAACCTCCACCTCGTTCTGCAAAGGCTTGGAAATCACGGATAAGGTGCGACCAACATAACTGGCGTGAGGAGACGGGTAACCAATTATAAGCCGACCAACGATCGGAACTCGCAATGCCTTGGAACTCTTCTCCCAGCATTTCCCGGGCGACCTTTCCCCCGCGACTTCTGCGGATGAGAAAAGTTGTCACTTGTGAAGTCGCTGCTACCCATAACCAAGCCTTTTGATTAGCCTCGTACCAGCCCGTTTCGTCCATATGCACGCTCGGCTGCTCTTTTACATACGCAAGCGCCTCCTCCACGGGTTCCTTGATGGCTTCACTGGTTCGCTTCTCCAGGGCACAAACCGAGCCCACGCTGGGATCAGCTTGGAAGAAATCATCCATGATCTCGGCAGCGTCTCGTTTGCTCATCCGATAGCGACCCGTTAACAGCGAGACCATCGCTTGTAGACGGGGTCCGAATGCCCCTTGGGGTACACCTTCAGGTAACTCAGCGCGAGTTTCACCGCCGCATTCCGGGCAAGTCAGGGTATGTAGTCGGTACTCCACTACTTCTGCCACAACAGGAGGAATTTCTGTGACTTGGTGACGATAGGGTTCTGCGTCTTCCCCCTGCAAGTTATGCCCACACTGACGACAAGCTTCCGGCTTGATCTCATGGCTCTCTTTGACTTCTTCTGGGGGCACCAACTTGCGCTTTTTCCCTTCGTGCCCTGGTTGAGCTCCACGGTTACGCTTGCCCCCGGGTCGTTTGCGCGACTTCGGAGGCACCTCAGGCCCATCACTAGAAGGAGGATTGGATGAATTGTGCGAATTACGGTTGACTTGCTCTCGCAGCTTGGCCACTTCGGCCTCCAACTCTTGGACGCGCACAATTAGAGACAGCACCAGTTCTTGCACGGCTGCTGGTGTCTGTGCCCATTCCTCTTCTGTAATGGTTCCTTGCTGTGGCTTTGTTGTTTGATCCATATTCAGTAGTATGCCATATTTTCTTATGTGTATCGTTTTATGAGCATCATTAATTCATCAGTTTCATTCATCCCCCTGAACGCTTACGCGTCAGGAGCAGGCGGACACACACCACTAGATGCTGAATTGAGTCTGGGGGCAGACCGCTACTCTGACCTTCTCCGGGAG
>WJLE01000012.1 GCA_014728655.1 Candidatus Uhrbacteria bacterium | reverse complement strand
GACATTTACATTCTGGTCTTGGCAGATGATTGACCCGACCGTATGGGAAGTGTTCCCAACAAACGTTTTTCTTGATGGCGAATTAGCTATTGATCTTTCAGGGTTGACGGAGACACCCATAGATACAAGTAATTTAGTTAGTACTGTAGACGTTTATCGCGTCTATAACGATAACGAGACAGAAGCATGCTTGTTTCTATGGGAGCCTACGCCGCCTGGCACGATAATTGGCAATGCAGGGAATTGCCGCTCCTATGATGATTGTATAGCGTGCGGATTTACAACACAGATTGGATGTCTTGGCGTTCGTCGCGCATTAGAGGGCATTGTAGTTCCGACACCAGCAACATATAATAGCACAACTGGTGAATGGGAGCAAGAATGTTTTGCTGAATGTCGAGACCCGGATTTGGTGAAAATGTGGTATCGATGCGGTTACATGTCGAACGAATACCGTGCTGGGACCACATATGATCCTCTGTCAAGCAGGTGGGCAAAAGCCATTGCACAACTTGCTACAGCGCGTTTGGAGAGGCCATTGTGTAGTTGTGGAAATGTGACATCACTGACGCAGAAGTGGCAGGCTGACGCAGCACAACGTAGTTCCGGATTGATAGTCAGCCCAAGAGATTTGGATAATCCGTTTGGAACACGGTATGGAGAAATTCTTGCAGCGCGTCAGATTAGACGCGAGCGGCACATTATTAGAGGAGGGGGTGTGGTTGGATGAGAAAGGTAAGTTGGACAGACAGTGATGGCCGGGACCGCATAGCGCTTGTGCGTGATACGGACCCAGATATGGTGGCAAAAAAAGGGCATGGTATCCCGATTGAGCCACCTGATCTTGGGCAGTTAGATTGGTGCCAAATTCGAATTGATTTGTACAATCAGTTACAACGACGTGGTGTATATGTATATGAGGATGTGATACGTGAACAGGATGCAGTGACGGCCGCGATCTTAGTTGTGATGAAGCGTCGTATAGTCAAGTTATACAAGGATGCAAAGTGAGCGTTTTTCAGAATATTCTGGATCCTTTTAATGGAACGGGCACGTTGTCATCAGCGTGGGCTGTTGTAGAAGGGTACCAGGGTATGGAGCGATTAACAGGTGAGGCTGTTGCGCAACAACGCATCTATCCAGCATTGGTGTGGTGGCTACGCCGTCAGCCGCGTGCTAGCAATGTTTGGGTTGAGGTGACTGATCGGATGCTAGAATCTGATGCCGCTGTATGGTTACTATATCGAGGACAGCGCTTGTCCAACGTGCCTGACGGCTATGTAGTCAAAATTATAAATACTGGCGCAACATACACGGCTGAATTGTACCGCCTTAACAACATGAGAACATTGCTGGATTCATTTAGTCTTGGCGAATTAACTATTGTTGAAGGAGATCGTTTTGGCATCGAGTTCAGTGGTACGTCGCACAGTGTTTGGTACCAACCAGTGGGTGGTGCTCCAATAAGGCTTGGACTGTTCTCCGATACTGCGCTGACCGGACCAGGGCATATCGGCGTCGGCGTGTTCAAGCCGTTGAAATTAGCGATTATCTATCGCAACGCATCTAATAATGTAAAGATTCATGTCACGGACAACGCCATACATGATACACCAGATTGGACAGATATTTCTGGCAATATACAGACATTTGTTAATGGAGTTGTCACCGTAAATACCGTGGCTTGGCAACAAGGTGGCAGCAATCCGGATAGTATATATGTAGCCTTTAGGGATGCAGACGGGTCCAAAGTATTTTGGCTCTCAGATGCGTTTAGTGGTGGGCCGTATACATGGATTGACCTTAGTACACTATTACCTGCTGGACTGCGATTTGCCGTAGATATCAGCGGGGATAGACAACCAAAGCCACAAGCAAACCCGGATCGCACTGGCGAGGTTGTTACACTCACACAATCAACTGCAAATGGTATCAAATGGTATTTTGCAATTTTCAAGGACGGCGCATTTATTACAAGCTGTTATAGTTGTGACTCGTTCTATCATCGTTGTGCTTGGATTGGCGGTGACCATGTTATTGGGTTGGCTAGAGATTCAGACGGTGTGCCGACGTTATTGAAAATACCAAAAGACGCGGCACTTGATCATAATTTAACTACAAGTATTGAGCTGACAACCGGTTATCGTAGATGTCCTTTCTTTGTCGGTATTACGTGGTCACCTAATCATACTAAGCATCAGGTTACGACGATGCTAAAGGATTACTACATTTCCCCGAATAGGGGTGCAGAAGAAATGAATGTATTCCCAGATAGTGATGCATGCGTCGGGTCAGTATTGGCAAAGAACGAGATTGGAGGTCAACTCAATCCTGAGGATGATACTGGAATGAGCGATGCACTATGGGACTCGCTCAGGTTTGGCCTCGTTCCTCCATTTGCACCCGAGCAATGTTCCTTGAGAATGAATCCTAGTGGGGCTATTTTCTATTATTTGTACTGGGATAACGTGCTCACTGACGTTGCGACACGTATTGAGCTACCAGAATCTCCGGTAGCGGGTGGGTTGGGCCCTGGACATGCCGCAAGTGTCGGGCGCATTTATATTCGACTTGTTGCGGTAGACGGATTACATGTTTGGGAATATACAGTTGATACGGCAGAGTGGAGAGAGGTGACCGGCACATTGTCTGTGCCATCGGCGTCGAATACAGAAGGTAAGGATATCGATG
>WJLE01000101.1 GCA_014728655.1 Candidatus Uhrbacteria bacterium | reverse complement strand
GTTGGTCACGAAACTTCACGGGGACCGATAGTCGGCCCTTGTCATCAAGCGAGTGTTTGAATTGCCCGATGAACATAATTCTTTATCGCGTTTGCAGATAAAAAATGGGCCGGTGTCTAAGGCCTTCATTCCTTAGAATTCTCTCCCGCCTCTATATTTCCCACTTTCCACCACTTGATCCCATTTTATGCCACTTACGTCCCACGGTCAAAGGTTGCGGGCATGCAAAAACAGGGCTAAATCTAGCTAAATAAGTGTTCTATTTCTGTTTCAATGTTGATAACCCATTTCCCACATCACTAAAAAAACGGCAGCCACTACTGACTGCCGTCCAGATCACGGAGTGCCCATGGTGGGCAAAAGGACTCGAAAAATCGCACCTCCTCGCGTCTCGTTGTTCACCTGTAGATAGCCACCATAATCAGAAAGACGCGCTAACACGCCTCGCAATCCAACGCCTCGCGCATTCCCTTTAGTGGTATACCCCGATCCAAGCCTACGAACGCAGTCAGAACGTACCCCACGACCATTGTCCTGAACCTCAAAGGCGACATAGGTCCCGGGAGCGGGGTCGGATGCTGCAGGTTGCGGCTCGTTGATGACTTGCACCTCCTCAACAATAAAGTACAAGGTAGGATGTGATTCCCCCTTCTCATAGATCGCTTCCTTGCCATTCGTTAGCAAGTTTAAAAGGATACGTTTTAAGTCTACCGGATCGATCTGGATCGAAGCGCGCACGGCTTGCACCTTGATTTTGAATCTGATCCCTTCCAGATAGAATCCGAAAAAGGGAATCCAGCGCTGAATTAAATCAGTGACATGGTGCACGACACAAGGTTCATTCTCCCGATTTAGATATCGTTGCATTTGCCTCATCAGATCGATGCCATGCTCTACGCAAAGAAGCCCGAATCTGGAGCTCTCCCTTCCCTCCTCCAGTCCTTGGAACGGAACCGCTTGTAACGCGAGGACGGCAGTACTCAAGGGCTGATTGAGATCATGCAACATGCTCCGGAGGGTAGCGACATCCGGAAACGCCTGCGCATCCTGAAGCTTGGAACTGGGATGATGACGGGGGCCAGACTCCACTGACATGGGATGCATCCGTTGATCTTGGTGGTGGAATCGTTGTAAAGGAGCGCTCCTTAGACTCAGACATGACTTAATCTTCCCCATGAGGTCAATGACGAGATAGAACGTCAAAATACTAGCAAATTACGCAATCATTTCAAGTATTTCTTGGCTACGATTGTCACCTTTGCAATTTACAATCTGATTGTCACGTGCTAGGGATAACGTCGTGACAATAGATCCTGCAACGGAAATCAACCGAATCTTTGCTGTGATCCGTCAACTGTTTTCTGTGACAAAGGCAGAAATCCTGTCAAAGAATCGCTATAAACACATTGCCCACGCAAGGCACCTTGCCGCCTATTTCCTACGCGCCGTCCTCCAACTTTCGTATCCGGCGATTGGAAGAATTCTCGGAAACCGAGATCACACGACCGCGATGCACAGCGTGAAAAGAATCTCGAGAATGATCGAATACGATACGTGCGTTCAACGAGAGGTTGCTGAGATCGCGACGCTACTTGCGCATAACGCGTTGCAACTGCAGACCCTACCGGGACATGCCCGATGCGTTCTTCATGTCACGCATTGTTCGACTCCCCCGACGGCACTGCTGCAGCGCATTCAGACGTAAAACGCACCGAAGCTCTTTGGTGCGTTTATGCATTTGGATCGATCAGTTTCTTACTCCTCACCTTCCGATGGTACGCAATCGCAAACCGATGCGCCTCATCGCGGACTTGGACGAGTAAATCCTTGTACTGCTCACAGAGCTTACAGAGATCCAGATGTTTTTCGTCACACACCAGCTCCACTTTCTTACGCGTCGGGCCTTTAGCGATTCCGATGACCGGAATGCCATAACCCAGCTCACGAACAACGAAGTTCGCGATATTCACCTGTCCCTTTCCACCGTCGATGAGTAGGAGATCCGGTAGGGTCCACGTATTCCGGAAACGTCGCGTTAACGCTTCGCGCATGGCCGCCACATCATCCGGTCCGTTTACGGATCGGATTTTAAACTTCCGATACTCCGCCTTGGCCGGAGCCCCCTGCTCGAACACCACCATGGACGCGACCGTGGACGTGCCGGAGATGTTGGAGATGTCATAACCCTCGATGCGACCGAACAGATTCACCGTCCCCTCCCCTGGCTTGATCTTGTCAACGTCAATATCTTCCTTTTTTAGAATTGCCACATCTTTGATGTGTTCGAGGAAAAAGATCTTATTACGATACGCTGCCGCTTCTTCGAACCGATTTTCGTTTGACGCCTTTACCATCTCTCGTCGATAGGACTTCAGTAATCCATCTTTTTTCCCTTCGAAGAATCGGATCAAATCCCGAATCGTTTTCTGATAGGCCTTTTTATCAGCTGCACCAATACAGACACCCGGACATTGCTTGAGATGATAGTAGAAGCAGGGGCGCTTCATCCCCGGCGTACAGGTCGTCCAAGAAAAAACTTTCCGTACTAGATCCAAAGCGGAACGTAGTGCTTTTGGACTGGTATACGGACCAAAGATCGCTTTATACTGCTTGTTTGCATCCACTTCCAGATCTTTTCCACGAATCAACAACGGGCGCGGATATTCCTCTTTCGTAATCACGAGATAGAGAAAACTCTTATGATCCTTAGAACGGATGTTGTATTTCGGCCAGTAGTACTTAATAAGATTCGCTTCAAGGATCAGCGCTTCAAGGGCCGTAGGACGTTCGATGTAATCAATGTTACGGATTAAACTCACCATCTCATCGATGCGCGCATCATGTGCTTTCTGAAAATAGGAAGAAACGCGTCGCTTCAAAGAGGTCGCCTTCCCAACGTAGATCACGTGCCCTTTTGCATCCTTCATCAAATACACTCCTGGTGCATCCGGGAGCTCGTTATTTTTGATACGGACGTTCTTGGGGATCATGGTTCGAGGGCTGAGGGCTGCTGGATGTTCAGGCATCGTCACTCATTACTCAACGCTCAGCCCTCAACACTGACCGAAGCTTACCACCTGCCGTAAATGTCTACCATCCTTGACGAGGATGCGGGCATTTGGTTTACTCCCCTGCACGTACATTGGAGGACGCCATGGAAACGAATAAGCTCATGGACGCACTGGAGCGCCTGGAAACGATAAAAGATTACAGTAGTTGGCTGGCGTGGGAATTGCGACTCCAAACGCAGTGCTCAGCCGAGCATCAACGGTGCTGCGACGGACAACCCTCTATCGCTCTCGTCATGATAACCTTCCGTTTTGTCGGTGGGCACAGTAAAGAGCTCTGGAACCTCGAGTACTACTTCCATAAAAATGGAACGGCATGCATGCAGATCAGTGCAAGACCGGACGCGATCAACCGTTCCACACACCCCGCTGCGAAACGTCTGGTTCAGTGGAACGGCGCGAAAGGCCGACAACCCTACGAGGCATTTCCGAACTGGCAGGAATGCTACATCGACCTACTGAACCGCATCGATCTGTACCGACGAGTGGTTACGGATCAGAGCAACGATCTGAATGTGCCACTGCGCAACGCAATGCGCGTATTTGGAAAATAGAGCTTCTATCAGTCACCCTGAACAGCAATGTCTGGGTGATTTTTATAGAACGCACGTTCCGTGCTTTCATCTCCCGATCAAAAAACACCCCACAAGCGAGCTACGAGCGGGGTGTTTATTATCTAAGGTAACCGTGGACGAAAGAGCCAGAGCAGAAGGCACCAGATCATCAGCAATATTCCGCAGACGTACCAGGTGATCCGAATGGCCGATTCCTCTGCAGGGAGCTGGGATGTGGAGAGCCAGATTCCAACATAGATCACGGCATATCCAAAACGACTAACGAAGGATTGTAACGAT
>WJLE01000100.1 GCA_014728655.1 Candidatus Uhrbacteria bacterium | reverse complement strand
CGATGAACGTTCACCTATCACTGAAACGGAGCCTGCGCATGACGGCATGGGATCCGCGTATCCCGATCATCCTCCTGCATGTTGAGCGCAACGAAGAGCGTCGGATCGAAGCGTACGTCCTTCCGGATGCCGAGCAGGATATCCAACGACTTCGCGTGTACCTTTCCGTACACCCTCTACGGAACATTCGGGTCAGTGTGAATGGTCCGATTCGGGCGTTTCATCTGACACGTTACCCGGTTGTTGTCAAAATCTGTTCGTATTGCGGCGCACGTCTTCTGTCCCGCTTCTGCGGTCTTTGTGGTGCGGATCTCCGCGATCAGCTTCCAACCATCCTGGATGGCGTGGATGAGGAGCCAAAGTTTGCCAGCAGGGTCCCGGATCCTCCCAGAGTACTTGTTGCATATCTCTCCGATACGGAGGTCTGGACGTCGTGCGTGCGAGTTGCGCTGTTTTGGTTCGAACAGGCCGTGCAGGAGGCGAAGCTGGAACGTGTTCTGGAGGATGCGACGGAAGAGGAGGAGTTCTACTTCCATGTGCAGCCGCCCGTGGATGTGGAGTCGTTGCCACAAGAACTGTTGTGGAAGCGACGCTGTCCCGTGCACGGTCTCCAGCCCGGTCCAACGTGCCACTGTGGTCGCGATCTGCGGGATCAGATCCCTACGCTCCGGGACGCTTCCAGACGAGATTCGATTCTGCCGCGGCTTCGCCGTCAGTCCCATCCCCCTATCGAAACGCTCCTTACCGAAGATCTGCTCCGTCGCGAACGGGGATAGCCCTGCGCCGTGATTCCATCTGTGAATCACGGCGTTTTTCGTCACTTGACGCACTTCATCAGGAATGGCAATCTGTTCGCACGTTAGCAGTCCGACTCTTAGACTGCTGATCCATTCAAGAATAAAGATTATTATTTAGATAACAATATGTCATCCTTACGACCGCTCGGCGATCGATTGATCGTCAAACCTAGCACGAAGGAAGAGAAAACCGCCTCCGGGATCATTTTGCCGGACACGGCGGACAAGGAGCGACCGGAGCAGGGCGAAGTCATTGCCGCCGGACCCGGACGTCTTCTGGATAACGGAAACCTGGCTCCGATGCATGTGAAGGTCGGGGACAAGGTGGTGTTTAAGAAGTACTCGCCGGATGAGGTGAAGGTGGATGATGAGGAGTTCCTCGTTATCTCTGAAGCCGATGTCCTGGCTGTGATCGAATAATTAACGTTGCGTCGTTGCGTCGTTGCGTTGGCTAGGTTCCTACGCAATCACGTAACCACGCCCTACGCAACAAGAACTTATGGCAAAGCAAATCATTTTCAACGAAGCGGCTCGTCAGTCGCTCAAGCGCGGAGTGGATAAGCTCGCAGATGCGGTTAAAGTCACGCTCGGTCCGAAGGGACGGAATGTCGTGATCGACCGCGGTTACGGATCCCCAACCATTACCAAAGACGGTGTGACCGTAGCAAAGGAGGTCGAACTCGAAGACAAGTTTGAGAACATGGGCGCGGAGATCGTCAAAGAGGTTGCCTCTAAGACGAACGACGTTGCCGGAGACGGTACGACCACGGCCACGGTGTTGGCCCAGGCCATGATCGCCGAAGGGATTAAGAACATCACCGCCGGCGCAAATCCGTTAGCGATCCGACGTGGAATTGAGAAGGGTGTGGATGCGATCGTTACAACGATCGCCAATGACATCGCTAAGCCGGTTGCCGGCGACGAGATCGAACAGGTTGCTTCCATTAGTGCGAACGATCCGGAAATCGGAAAGACGATTGCCGATGCGATTAAGGAAGTGGGTCAGGACGGCGTCATTACCGTCGACGAGTCCCAGTCGTTCGGGATCGAGACGGAGACCGTTAAAGGGATGCGCATCGATAAGGGGTATATCTCTCCGTACATGGTGACCAACACGGACCGGATGGTGTCGGAGTATGCGGATGCCCCGATCCTGATTACCGATAAGAAGATCTCCTCCGTACAGGAGCTGGTTCCATTGCTCGAGAAAGTTGCGCAGAGTGGCAAGAAGGATATGGTCATCGTTGCAGAAGACATCGAAGGTGAGGCGCTTGCCACGCTGGTCGTGAACAAGTTGCGCGGAGCGTTTAACGTGCTGGCAGTAAAAGCGCCTGGTTTCGGAGATCGCCGTAAGGAGATGCTACAGGATATCGCTATCGTAACGGGTGCCACGTACATCACCGAAGATCTCGGCCGTAAGCTTGACTCGGTGGAACTTGGAGACCTCGGAAGCGCACAAAAGGTCATCGCAAGCAAGGAGCACACCACGTTCGTGGGCGGAGCTGGTGACGAAACGGCAATCAAAGATCGAGCAGCCGCCATTAAGAACGCGCTTGCGAACACAGATAGTGATTTTGACCGCGAGAAGCTTCAGGAGCGGATGGCGAAGCTGGTCGGCGGCGTGGGTGTTATCAAGGTTGGTGCGGCCACGGAAGTCGAAACGAAAGAAAAGAAGGATCGCATCGAAGATGCGGTTGCTGCCACGCGCGCGGCGATCGAAGAAGGGATCGTGCCCGGAGGTGGCGTGGCGTTGCTGCGCGCCATCGTCAGTCTGGAGTCGTTGAATCTGGATGGCGACGAGAAGATTGGACTGAACATCCTGCGGCGTGCGATCGAAGAACCGCTGCGCATCATTGCCGGGAATGCCGGTAAGGATGGTGCTGTGGTCACGGAAGAAGTTCGTAAGCGTTCCGGTTCTGAGGGCTACAATGCCTCCACGGATGCTTATGAGGACCTACTCGGAGCCGGGATCGTTGATCCTGCGAAAGTCACACGTTCCGCACTACAGAACGCCGCATCGGCAGCCTCCATGTTCCTTACGACGGAGTGCGCCATCACGGAGCTTCCGAAGAAGGAGGAGCCGGAAGCGCCGGCTGGGATGGGCGGAGGCATGCCCGGTGGCATGGGATTCTAGTTCACATCACAATGAGACGGGCTCCGGCCCGTCTTTTGGTTCAGGCACGAAAGTGCTAGCATAGAGTCACTATGGCAGCCGAACAGCCGGTTCCAAATCATCCGTTTACCGAAGATACGATGGAGGAATTACCCGATGTTCCCAAGGATGATCTGAATCCGATCGAGGTTTCGGATCCGCTTGCTCCGCCTTCTGAATCCGGTGCACGGACCGTTCAGCGAAAGGGCGACGACGAGGCTATGGCGGATACGGTTCGACCGGATGAGGTTGCTCAGGTGCCGGATTCCAGCGTTGTCGATACGATGCAGCAACCAGAACGATCCGGGCTTCTGGGTCGTCAAATGCCGGATCGCGCAAAGCCTCAGGACGCCGTGGTGCAAGACCCGGATGCTGTAGAGGTCAACATGAACACGGAGCCACAGGTCGAAGAGGGGCCACGAACGCAGGTCATCACCGATCAGCCGGCACATCCGCATGAGGAGCATGCCTGGAGGGATCGTCGGACCGCTCCAACGCAGTTCCATCCGGACGTTCCAATGCATCCGGATGATCGGATCAACACGGAATCGAAGGAAGACGAGCCCCAATCTCCGTTACCTCGTTTTGATCTTCCGGGGGAATTCGATGGAGATCCGAACGCTCCGCCGGTACAAGTCATCGCAGAGCTATCCGGAAAAGAGATGCAACGCAAGGCAAGGCATACGGAGAAGATCCGGAACGCCATGAATCTACCACCGTACGGCCCATCCGTCCTTGAACCGGACGAGGAATCCGTTCAGCCGACAATATCCGATGTACGGCCGAAGACCGGATCCGATGAGGAGGATCGGGCTGCCTAACACGTTTACCATTCACCAAATAATCCATAACCATTTATCCAACACTATGTCCGAACCTATCAAGGGAACCGTCATTCCAAAATTTGATGCCAAAGATGTCGAGGACCATAAGGTCATGGCATCGCTTAGTTATATCGGCATTCTTTGTCTCGTGCCGTTGCTTGCGATGAAGCAGTCACGCTTTGCGCAGGAGCATGCCAAGCAGGGCCTATTGCTACTCATCGTCTGGATCGTCGGATCATTCATTTTCTGGATCCCCCTCATCGGATGGGCGGCGATGGTCGTTGTTTTTATCGTCAATGTCATTGCCTTTGTGAAATGCCTGATGGGGGAGTTCTGGGAGATTCCCGTCATCGGGAAATATCGGAGCAAGATCAATATCTAATCGAAAATCACCCCGCACAGGGGTGTTTTTTGATGTCTTTATCGTTTTGTAGTGTATGCTACAGTCTGCTTGCGCCTCTTGATTTAGGATGTATTTAATCAATTAACCTACTGCAAACTATGAATAAAAGCCTTCTTGTTGTCATTGGGCTCATCGTCCTGGGGGCGATTGGAGTCTATGCGTATCAAGCCTATCAACCGCCACAGGATGTGGAGCGTGCGGAAGTCTCCAACGTCCAAACGGCCACGGACGATGATCATTCGGATGATGCCATGATGGAGGATAAGATGAAGGATGACTCCATGATGAAAGAGGACGAGGGGATGATGATGGACAAGATGGCGCTGGATGAGGCAAACATCACCATTCGGAAGCAGGGATCCGAGATCTCCGTTTCCACCGAAGATGATGTCGTATCGATTAATCCGGAAGAGGTGAGTTTTACGTTTACGGGTTATGCCGTTGGGAAAGAGCATGAAGCCAGTTTTGATACGATGGAAGCACAGCTTGCGATGCCGGAGGGAGAGCTCGAGGCGGCGATGTTGACGATTGATCCGGCCAGTGTAAATTCCGGGATCGCACGACTCGATACCCACCTCAAAAGTGACGACTTCTTCGACGTGGAGCAGTATCCGACGATCGTCGTGAAACTGGATTCCATTCAAGACGGTCAAGCTAATGGGATCGTGGATTTTCGCGGCGTCCAAAAATCCATCACCTTTCCGATCACGGTCACGGACAGCGAGATCTCCGCAGATTTCCTGTTTGATGCTGCGCCGTTTGATTTCAAGTACACGGGTGTAAACGACGAGGTGCGGATTCAGTTCCAAGTCGCCTACTCCAGCTAATCCATGAAGCAAGCCTCAAGGCTTGCTTTTTTGATGGGCGCGTAGTACGTAATGTGTGGTCCGTGGTAAGCTTGCAATCCGCAACCTAACTGATGTCCCAGACGCTACAGGAACGGCTCTCAGCCCTTCGTAGTCAGGTCGACGATGCCTGGCGGGTTTTGGATTTGGATGCCGTAAAGCATGAAATCCATGCGCTGGAAGTAGAGGCTGGTGCTCCGGATTTTTGGAACGATCAAGATCGTGCGCGCAGAGAATCGCAGAAGTTGGCGGATCTCCGTTCCGATTATGATGCCTGGGTTCAGTTACGATCGGACGTGATGGAGTTGGAGGAGCTTTGTTCCATCGAAGAAGGGGACTTGGATGACGAGGTTACAACGCATTTGGAAGGATTGGAGCATCGATACCGGGAGATGGAGTTCGCCATGCTCTTTTGTGGTTCGCATGATGCGAAATCCGCCGTGGTAAGTATCCATGCCGGTGCCGGTGGAACCGATGCGCAGGATTGGGCCGAGATGCTGCTTCGGATGTATCTTCGCTATGCGGAACGGAAGCAGTGGAAGGTGAAGGTCGTGGACGAAAGTAGAGGTACGGAAGCGGGGATCAAGTCCGCGATGTTTTTTGTGGAAGGGCGGCATGCGTACGGGCACCTTCGGGGTGAAGCCGGCGTGCATCGTTTGGTACGTCTCTCTCCGTTTAACGCCGATCATCTGCGACAGACCTCCTTTGCGCTTGTGGAGGTGTTGCCAGAATTTGATGAAAACGTTGCCGTTGACGTGAACCCCGAGGACTTGCGAATTGATACGTTTATGTCAAGCGGGAAAGGCGGTCAGTCCGTCAATACCACGTACTCCGCCGTGCGGATCGTGCATGAACCCACCGGTATCATGGTGAGCTGTCAGAATGAACGCAGTCAACAGCAGAACAAGGAGATGGCTATGCGGATTTTGAAGTCCAAGCTGCTGAAGATCAAGGAGGCGGAGCGTTCCGAGGAGAAGAAGGAGTTGCGTGGGGAATACCACTCTGCGGAGTGGGGGAATCAGATCCGGAACTACGTGTTACATCCGTATCAGATGGTGAAGGATGTTCGAACGGGCGTCGAAACAACAGAGACGGAGAAAGTGTTGGATGGGGACCTGGATCGGTTCGTGGAAGGGTATCTACGCTTGCAAGCCGGACAGTCGGATAAGCGCGCGGAGTTAAATCGAGATTAGTCATCCTCCTCCAGTCGTTCATCGGACGACGGTGCGTTTTTTGATCAGATCCGTGGCGCGCAGTTCGAGGCTATGAGCCCACAGCCATCTGTTTGTCACCTCGATCAGCGCGAGAGGTCAATGTCGGAGGTGAGATGTATTGCAAAACATGTCATCCGGCCCGAACATGGGCCTCCCCCCCGCACTGCGGGGGTCGAGGTGACAGTTGGGGAGTTGCTAGTCGGGTAGTCGTGGAGTGCGCGTAGCTCGTAGCACGCGTCCCAAATGGATGGCTTAAAGCCAATAGCCTCTGATACAATAGAGGCATGGCAACAAAACAAGCTCCCTTAGTGCTCGTCACCGGTGGCGCAGGTTTTATCGGTTCACAGGTGGTGGATGCGCTCATTAGTGATGGTTGGCGTGTGGTGGTGATGGACAACCTGTCGAGCGGCAAGCGCCGGAACGTGCATCCGGGCGCGCATTTTTTGAAGATGGATATCGGCAATCCTAAAGCGGCAAAGTGGATCTTGCAGAACAAGCCTGAGGTTATCCTGCATTTTGCGGCGCAGATCAACGTTCGTCGTTCAGTAAAGGATCCGATCAAGGATGCGGAAACGAACATCCACGCCACCTTAAAGCTCATGGAGGCGGCAAGCGTCGTGAAGGTAAAAAAGTTTGTGTTTGCCGGTAGCGGAGGCGCGCTTTGCAGCAATGAAACTCCGATTCCCATGAAGGAGGCGCAGGTCTGCGATCCGATGAGTCCGTATGCCATTAGCAAGCGGACGATCGAGCATTATGGGGAGTTCTATCGTGCGCAGAAGGGATTGCCGTTTGTCTCGCTGCGTTTTGCGAATGTGTATGGTCCGCGGCAGAACGCCAAGGGTGAGGCCGGTGTGGTGGCCATCTTTATCACACAGATGCTTGCGAATGCACCCATTACAATTAACGGAACCGGAACGCAGACCCGAGATTATCTCTATGTGTCCGATGTCGTAGATGCGGTGATGCACACGGTGAAACGTAAAGATGTTTTAGGGGTCTATCACATTGGAACCGGGCGACAAACGACGGTGAATGAAATCTATAAGAAACTTGCTACGATGATCGGGTATAAACGAAAGCCGAAAAAAGGTCCGGCAGATCAAGCGGCGCCGCATCGCAGTGCATTGGACGCTGGTCGGTTCATGAAGCAGACCGGATGGTCACCACGGTATAAGCTGACAGAAGGATTGAAGACAACGGTACTTAGTGTTCAGTCGCATCTGAATACGAAGCGGAAGATCTGTCTGTTTCCTTTTCGGACAAGCTAGCATGTTGATATTACGCGTCATGCCCAACCAAACAACGGAAGCCGTTGCGATTCGAGCTGCGGTGTCCTGTTTGAATGAAGGAAAGGTACTATCGTTTCCTACCGAAACGGTTTATGGCATCGGAGCGGATCCTCGCGTTGCAACGGCAGTGAACCGGATGTTCACGATCAAAGGGCGAGATGAGGGTAAGCCCATTCAGCTGATCGCCGCCTCCTGGTCGCAGGTAGAAGCGTTGGCGGAACTATCTGTCGAAGAAAAACGTTTCTTAAAACGGTTTTGGCCGGGACCGTTAACGGTGCTTCTCACCCTAAAGAAGGGTGTTTGTTTAGCGTCACGTGTTTCTCCAAATCGGATGATTGGTATTCGGATTACCCCGGACCCCTTTCTTCAGCGGCTGATTAAACGGTTCGGGCATCCGATTGCCGCAACCAGTGCGAACCGCAGCGGTTTCGTTCCGGCAACGTCCGGTCGAGGAGTCGCGCGGGCGTTTTCGGTAGAACCGAAACCGGATCTTCTGCTGGATTTCGGTGCACGACCCAAGCGTAAACCAACAACCGTGGCCAGGATCCTT
>WJLE01000099.1 GCA_014728655.1 Candidatus Uhrbacteria bacterium | reverse complement strand
GACTACGATCCGGCGTCAGGGAACGAACGCGGTACCAATCCGCAATCGCATTTCGGGCAATGCGATAGAGAAGTGCACGGATCTGTTTCACATCATGATGTTCCTGAAGATAGTTCCAGCACTTTAAAAATACCTCGGACGTAATATCTTCAGCATCCGATTTGGATGGAACTTTTAGCATCACAAAGCGAAAAATCGCGCTTACGTATCGGTCGTATAAACGCGCAAAAGCTTGCGGATCCTGTTGCTGCCGAATGCGGAAAAGGAGGTAGCGGTCAATGAGACTGGTCATGAGTTCAGAGCGGAACCGACCACCTGGCTTTGGCCGATCCCACTGACCTATTGGTACAAGAGACTATCGTCTCCTAACGATCGTTGCAAGTGAAAGATACGGAAATGAACACCTGATATTTCAGTACTCCAAATTTGTCTAGGCAGGTCTAGACAAAGATAAATAAAAATCGTACACTGCAATCAACATGAAAAACGCGCAGATTCCGCTCCGCATTACCGTCTCGGAAGCGTCACGCCTGTTCGGCGTCCATGACAGAACCATCCGTCGAGCTATCCGTTCCAGCGAGATCCGCTATGTTGTGGTGCACGGCAGATACAAGTTAAACTTCGATTCCCTCATGATCTGGTCACAACGCAAGACCTCCATCCGACATAAACGCGATTCCAAGGGGATCGGTCAATGGGTGGATCAGTGGAAAATTAAAAATACCCTCTACAGCCCCCGACCACCACGTTCCTAACCGGAGGAGTGTCATCTAAATCATCGCGATCTGACTCATGCGTGAAGACGACATGGTGCCACCACGCACCACGCACCACGCACCACGCACCACGCACTGAAATGTTACCAACCCTATGCAGACTCCAGCCGAACGCTGTTTGATTCAAAACGTGATTGCGTCACTCCCCTTTTCCAAACGGAACAAAATGTTATCCACACTCCTGAATGTCGGTGCCGGTAGGAGCACGATCCTGGAAACCGCGATTGCAACAGCCGTTCCACGGTTCACCTGCGACCGAATCGATGTGGAGCAACATCGGATCAAGCACCCGAACGTTCGCAACATGTATCATGCTTCCGTGGAGTCCATGCCCGCAGTTCCGTCCAAGACGTACGATGTCGTGTTTTCAAACTACGTCTTCGAGCATGTGCCGGATGTAGAGGCGGCGATCCAAGAAATCGCGCGCGTACTTAAACAGGATGGCACCTGCATCCTAACAATCCCAAACCCGAATGCTCCGGAGTTCTTCATCTCCAAATGGACACCGCACCATTTCCATCAGTGGGTCAAAGGATCCGGTGAAGGTCAGGAGGCATTCCCCACCTTCTATGCCTACCGCTCAATCCGCAACCTGACCCGGTTGTTTGAAGCGCACGGATTCATCCTGAAATCCGATCAGCGGTTTGCGTTTGTCTATGGATACCTTTATCGGTTTCCGATCCTCAACGTCATCGGGAAAGCATACGACGGGCTGCTGTCCCTACTCCGACTAAAACCGTTGATGGGACACGTTTGTCTGACGTATCAAAAAACATAGGGACCGCATGTCCCTATGTTGTTTATGCCGCGTACCGTAGCACACGCTTCGGTGGCAGAACTTCGTGATAAATTTCACAGGTCTGGTCCGCGATGCGGTACCAGTCATGCTTCGCTTCGACACGCTTCCGGAGCCGTTCACCCATTGCATCCCGTTCAACCGCTTCCAGATCCAACATGGACTCCAACGCATGACTGAGGGCCTGCGCATCGTTCGTGCGAACGACGTACGCATCCCCTTCCACCACCTCCGTGTTCTCCGGAATATCGGATACGATTACCGGTCGCGCCATTGCCATGGATTCCAGGAGTGAGATGCTCATCCCTTCGGAGCTCGAAACGGATAGATGTACACCGGCATGCTCCTGCAAGGCGCGCAACGATTCGTTAAACTGCGAACCGGTCATGACCACATGCGGATAATCCTTCACGAATGTCTGCAGCTCATGCTCGTATTCGTTTGTAAACGCAGAACCGCCAACAATAACCAGTGGATAGGCTTCGGCAAGCTCCGGACGTCGGGACGCAAGCAGCTGGTGTGCCTCCATGGCCACATGGATATTCTTGTGTGGGATCAGACGCGTCACCATGGCCAGGTACTGCTTCGACTTCAGGCCGAATGGCTCCAGATGTACCGGATCCGTTCCACGTTCCACACGGACACCGTTTGGGATCACGGAAGACTGACATTCGTAGGTATCTAAACAATAGCGTGCAAGACCGTCGGAAACGGTAATCGTGCGATGGGCAAAGAAACAGGAAAACGCCTCACCAATCCAGAGCATCTTTCGCGCAAACCAGCCCCACTTGGCATGGGTACGATCCACACAGTGGAACGTCACCACCACACGTGCGCGGGGATGCAGTAAGCGAGCGATCGGAGAAAGCAGCGCCGGACCGACGCCGTGGATGTGGATGATATTCGGACGCTCTCGGAGGGACAAGAAAATAGCGGAAAGCGTATGTGTGATGGCGTCCAAGTGCTTGGTCCGGATCCCGAAACTCCAGCGGCGGATCACGCCTCGAATCGGGGATTCGTCTTCCACGTACCACTTTCGATCAAAGGAAATGACACGAAGACCGCGCATCGCCAAAGCCGCCGAAAGTTCTTCGACGTGACGCTCAATTCCACCAGAGCGTGACGGCACGCCCTTGTGACCAACCATGACGACGGTCATCATATATCGCTATTTGCCCTCCGCGCCCCATTAACGCGCCCGTGAAGCCTTACGCAAAACGGAAATATCGTAAAGCGTGAAGTTCCTCGGTTCTGGCCAGAGAACCGCATAATATACCCGTTTTTCACGATATTGTCAATGGTGGAATACCGACCCGCTTTTAGGGCAGGACCGCACCGGTGGATGTATTCGTGGTCGGATCAAAAACTTCGCTAAATATAGCGGATTTTCGAGCACTCATCAGTAATCCTGAAGGGCGTTCGATCGCTCGAACCGATGTCGTATCCAGAAGCCTTACAACGGAGCCAACCTCCCCTGCTTCTGGAACGATTTCGACCTCAAATCCGAAGATTCGTTCGGGGAACCCGGAGGCACTGCCCATTTCCTCCGTAAACCACCAGATCTCATTCCCCTGAATCCCGTAATCTCCGGAGCCCGACTGAGTCACATTCCCGGTCAATCGAACCCGAGGGGGCACCGTCGCTTCCACATGGATGTTGGTCAACGATCCGAGCACCGGCCCGACCTTCCAGAAGATCCAATACCGCGTTCGCTCACCCACACGGGGCGGATGCGGACCGATCCCCAGTTGATCTCCTGCCGGCGAATAATAGACCGCTTCCGCCGTGAACGGAACGGGAGCGGCGTAGGTCCCCATGGTCGCAGATCCGAGGATGCGGTCACCTTCTGACGTCGTGTGGATGGGCGCAGCCATCCATCGCTCCCCTGCAACAACCGTTTGATCCGTCGCGGGGATTCGGATCTCCTTCTCCACCTCCGGTGTAAGAATGAATCGGTCGGAAGGATCATGACTTGGAAGGATCATCGCTACGGCAGTCCCCTCCCCGCCCCAAACACGAAAGGACGTGTCCGCGTTCGGGTCTGCGACCAGTACGGACGGCAGCACCTGTTGCTGCCAGGACTGGATATCCGCCTTCCATGTTCCGGTCTGTATCAGCCGGGAAGCGGCGTAGATGCCGTAATGAATCTCGGCACGTTCCGTCGCCCCTTGGATGGGTAGATAAGCAACGGTCTGTTCAAAGGCGGGAAGATCACCAAAAAGGATCCGATCAAACGTGACGGGGCTGGATTCCAGTGCACGCACCTCCACGAACGGAATCGCTTGTTCGGTTGTATTTTGTATACGGATTGGAAGCACGGCACCCGCAGGGACCACGGAATCCGTCATAAACGCTTCCGGGATCTCGGACAGAAGGCCCGATCCCGTAACGCGTCGCTCTCCTACGGCAGATAACCGGCTGAACAATCCTTGACCGGCGTATCGAAGGGAGTACCCGATCCGAACATCCCTACCCACCGGTTCATACATCCGGACGGTAAGTTTTGAGATCGCCTCGTTACCCGCAGGAATGGAGCCGAGCAGGACCGAACCATCAGACTGCAACGGCGGATCGGCATGAAGCACCTCCCAGCTCTGCGGAAGGTTCCATTGCAGTCGAACGTGATGATGATCTCGGGACGGATCGGACTGCACACGGATCAGTAACGGTACGGGCGCAGCCGAATGAAACGGCGGAGCATGAAAGGAGGCCGTCATCCGCTCCACACGTGGAGGATGAACGAGGAATGAGAGTACCGTGCCGAGAAGCACGAGAATCGTTGCCAACAACCCCATGTCAAAGGCGTACATCGCTCGTGCACAACGCATCCGTGACTTGTACCTGCGATGATAGAACCGCTGCAGTGGAGATCGTAACAATCGCGCGAACCCCAGACCGGGCTGCACTCCGTGCAGAAACAGATTTCTGTTGGATCGTCGGCGCTGTTTTTTCATAAAACGCTAAATCGGCTGAACCCCGGAGGCTAAGATCTCCGGAATACCATCGTCATCGATATCACTAACGCTCACAGACACGCCGGTAGCACTAACGCGATCCTCCAACGTAAACTCGCGCAGCAAGGTGCCGCGTGCATTAAAGATCCGTACACGGGGAATACTTCCTTGACCGGATCCGGCGATGATCTCGTCCTTCCCATCTCCGTTCACATCTCCGACGGCAACGGAGACGCCTCCGCGTTCACGCTGATCGAAGGCAAAGAATCCTCCTCCCCACAGCTCCCCGTCCGTTTTAAAGATGCGGATATGCGGACCTCCCGTCGGCCCGGCACCGGTGATGATCTCCCGCTTATCGTCCCCGTCCAAGTTCCCGATTGCGACGTTCACTCCGCCCTTAAACCATGGCACATAGGCATCCCAGGTTGCACGAACCTGCCCGCTGCGTTCCAAAACACGGACCTGCCCACCGCCCTCCTGCCCAACGACGATTTCCCAGGGATCATCACGATCTACGTTACCAACGGCGAGCTGCAACCCTCCGCCAAATCCGGAACCGAACGGAGTGAATCGACCCCCTTGCCCGTTCGCATACCGTACACGAACGGTACCCTGGTATCCGGTGACAATATCCAAACGCCCATCCCGGTCCACGTCCTCCTGCACCACCGAAGCCCCACCGGAGGCATCGGAGCGTTGCGCAAAGAATCCGCTACGCACCTGCTGTCCGGACTCGTCGTACACCCGCACAAAGGAACCATTTCGAAACCCGGTCGTCCGTCCTAGCGTCGTCGTACCGACCCGACGATACAGTAGCAGTGCGTCCCTGGCCGGTAGCTCC
Source organism: Candidatus Uhrbacteria bacterium (assembly GCA_014728655.1). Taxonomy (GTDB): domain Bacteria; phylum Patescibacteriota; class Patescibacteriia; order 2-12-FULL-60-25; family 2-12-FULL-60-25; genus 2-12-FULL-60-25. Next base: position 8,389 of record WJLE01000099.1, on the reverse strand, counting down.
AGGCTGGATTCCACATGCCCGCTATTCGTAACAGGATCCTGATTTCCCCGAAGACGCTCATAGGGAACATCGAGTGCAATACGCTGTGTCTGCCGGCTACTATTGACGACCACGGCACCCTGTTCATAATCCCGCCACCAGACCCCCTCGTGTACACCGCGCTGATTCGCGGGCTCCAGCAGCGTAGGTAAACCCGCAGGCGCACCCAGATCCGCATCGTATTCGTCATACCACCACAGCTGCCCGTGATCCCGCGGGCCAAAATCAAAGGAGTAGTAACCGTTCGCCAGCATACTCGTGCCCAGCCCCAACCGCATGGCGCGATAGTCCGTAGGATGATCGACATTATTCGTGTTCGAATTGATCGCCGTAATACTTGGCTTAGGATTATAGTGATACGCTGTCTGATAGTTTCGAAATCCTTCCACCCACCCATTGTTCGGAAAGCTTTCAAACAGGATTCCGTTCGTCACCGAAGCGTAGTCCGGGGAACCGTTCCCCATGATCAACGCATCCGGACCCAGCCGTTCGCGCAGATGCTGTGCCATCTCCGTCCAGCCACGGTTCCAGCTGGCGTTCACCGCATCATCGGAATCTGCAATGCCATCCCCATTCATATCCAGACCCCCACCCACAAACCAGGTCGCCCCCGGCAACGCATCATCTAAAAACACCCCGTCCCAAAGGCCGGTGGACATAAGCTCCTCGTCAATAAACTCGGGCAGGAAGTCGATCCATCGGCGTCCCTGTCGATCCCGAGGACTATCCTGCGTCACGTTCAGCAGCCAAGCGCCAACCCAAAACCCCACACGCTCCTTCCCTCGGTGCATGTACCACGCTTCCGGGATGCTGTGCGCAAGTGCATACCCCGGAAAATCCTTCTCCTCCACGAACCGGGCCGCGGCAATATTCGCGGAACTGATGTACGCCAGAATCTTAATATTGGGATTTAGACGCCGCAACTTGCGGACACGTTCGGCATAACGGGTCTGCTGATCCATATCGATGACCACGACGTCCCACTTCGCCAACTCCTGTACATCCGCATCACGCAACTGCCAATCGAACCATAGATTCATGATTTTGGGAGGCTGATGTGTTCCGTAAGCTGCCTGCGTTGCGGGAACGACAAACACCACACCGATCATCAGGATGAGTGCGATGAATCCCCCTCGATACCTGCTACGCATGTTCTGGCCTAAAGATAGCAAAAAATGGGGCTTTTGTCGACACTACCGATCTCTTCCCCACGCCTTACTCGCTACTCCCCCGACTTGACGACGCCTGTACTGCCGACTTCGTACGACGGACGATGCGCACTCCCCGACTTCCCGTAATAAATCCTCTCCAGCCCTTCCAGATGTTGTTCCCAGTCATGCCGTGCTCGGATCCGTTCACGACCGGAACGACCCATCGCGGTACGCTGATCGTCCGTCAATTGCTGAAACGCCTGTAGGTTTGCCACCCAGGCCTGCGTATCTCCGGGAACGGCTAGAAGTCCGTGCACCTGATCCTCTGCGATCTCGGGTATACCCCCAATCTTTGAGGCGAGTACCGGCAGCCCCTGACCCATCGCACCAAGCAGACTGAGCGGACTGTTATCATACTGCATCGAAGGCACAACAACCGCTTCGGCATGATGACGGATGGTTTCCAGTTCCGTTGGAGGGATAAATCCCAAGAATTGCACATGGGACGCTCCCAGCGTCCGTACCAAGTGCTTCATCCGTTCTTCCAAGGGTCCACGTCCTGCGATCTTCAGTGGCAAGGATGGAACGTTTGCAGAGGCTCGAATCAGGGGTTCAATCCCCTTTCCTTCCGATAACCGTCCGGCATAGAGCAGATAGCCTCCGCCACGCACGGCAGCATGCGACGAAACGTCTGCGGGATTCCGAAGGACCGTCATCTTGGACGCAGGCTCTCCCCATTCCACCATCTTGTCGCGCATAAACTGCGAGGGACAGATAAATGCGTGAACGGTTTTTTCGTAGGACTGAAAAATCTTTGTCATGCTCATCTCCGCAGCGGCAAGCAGGTTTGCCGCCGTAGACGGAGCTAGGCAGTGGTGTAGGACCGGGTTCCAATACTTCCCGCCCTTACATCGCTCGCACACGGAACCTTCCGTAAACATGCTGTAGTTGGGGCAAGCCAACTTCAGATCGTGCAAGGTCTGAACGCACCGGATCTGCGAACGCCGAATCGGCGCCAAAATGGAACTCGATAGATGATGATAGATGTTATGCAGATGGATGATATCCGGTTTCAGTTCCTGCAACGCTCGTTCCGTCGCCCGCTTCGCCTCCCGGTTCCACAAAAACGCCAGGGCCTTCTGTGCATCCCCTCGGACTCCATCGGATTTCGTAAAATCATACCGGTGGACGAAATATTTCCGATCCGGACTTTCGGCGTTATCCGGACCTCGTGTTGTGAGGATGTGCACCTCGTGCCCCCGTGCAACCTGCCGTTCCATAATCCGGTGAAGGTACACCTCAGCCCCACCCTGGTAATTAAAAAACTTATGGATGTGTAAAATTCTCATACGCCTATCTGATAGACCATCAAGGTTTTAGGGTATCAGGTCAACAGGGTTTCAGGTACCAAACGCCCCAACGATCCGAATCTATGAGCTGGAGGACTCAAGCGACGAGCAATGCGCACTTCCCAACAGTACGACGTCACCCCCACCCACGCTCCTAGCCCCTGACGCTTCACTTCCCGTTTTCAGCCAAGAAACCTTCGATACACCTCGACGTAATCCTCCACCATCCGATCAATCCCGTACCGCTTTCGGATCTTCGTGGTCAGCGAAGCCGCCAGTGCCGTTCGTTCGTCATAGGATTTCAACGCGTGCCGAATCGCCTTCGTCCAGGCCTCCACATCTCCGGCCTTTACGCGCATGGACTTGGGCGCATATTCCGCAATGGATGGAAGGTCGGATGCTAAGGACGGCACTCCGACCGCCATCGCCTCCATCAACGCCAGACCCATGCCTTCCCAATGGGATGGAAACAGAAACAGATCCGCACAGGCAAGAAGCGAACCGATATCGTGACGGATGCCTAAAAACCGAATGCGTGAAACAATGCCCAGCGACTCCGCCAGCTCCTTTAAGGTACGTTCCTGAGATCCACTGCCGACGACCTGCAACAACCACGGCGGATGCACGTTTGCAAGCGCCCGAAGTAGTGTTTCATGCCCCTTTTGCAGCTCCAATCGGCCGACGATGATGAGCGTGGGAGTGCTGGAACGCCGTCGAGGCTCACGGATTGGAAGCCGATCCAAATCCACACCGTTTGGGATCAGATGCAACTGATCTTTAGGCACTCCAAGGTCGGATTGAACATACGTCTCCACCGCTTTGGTAATGGGAATCACCTGATCCATTTGATGGTTCGCCCAGCGACGCGCTCGTCGCCGAACAAACGAGTCATCGTGATCGATATTGTGCGCCGTACTCATAAACTTCGGCATGTCGACATCCCAAGCCGTGAATTGGCTACCGATACGCTGCCAGCGCTTCGCAAGCACGGACCAGAAGTCCGCACCGAATAGATGCGTGTGCACGATCTGCGGCGCACGTCCGGGCTCTGCAAAGATCCGCGTGCGTAACTGCCGGAAAAGCTCAAGACGCGAACCCCGGACGGTTGGCAGCAGCTGCGCCCACCGGAGGTTTCGGTCACGCACTTCCTGCCACAACGCACCGGCGTCATACATCGCTAAGAGCTTAGTGCGAAATCCATGCTCCGGAAGACGCGCGCAGAGCTCTACGGCCAGCCGTTCCGCACCACCCATGCGCAAGGATGGAATGATATGAAAAACAAGCGGATCCGTCTTAGGTGTCGAGCGGCGCTTCGTCATGGTGGGTGCGATGTTTACGGAATGCATACGTACAGGCAATGGCGATTCCAAGTGGAAACCAGATCTTTCCCGTCCAGTAATTCGTATTAAACAGCTGATAGAACGCCGCACCGAACACCGCGATGGAAAGAACGATCAGCGCCGTCCGTTCCGGCGAGGGTTTAAACGATCGAATCTGATCCCGAAGGAAACGGTACGCCGCCACAGCCATCCATCCCACGGCCATGAGACCGAGTAGACCGACTTCGGCCAACAACTTCTGGATCCAACCATGCGCATCCATCGGATTCCCAAACTCGATAAAGAATACCGCAGTCCGATCCACAAGCGTCACAAACGTTCCGGCGCCGGCACCAATCCATGGGCTTTGAGCCCAAAAGTTCAACGCGATTTCCGTAAGCATCAAACGCGAGGACGTTGAACCCTGCACCACTGCCGATGAGCTGAACTCGATCATCACGGCAATAAGAGGCAGGAGCAGCAATCCGATGATGAGGAGGGTCTTTACGTATTTACGAAGTTCCTCTTTCCAGACCAGATACCCCAACAGCACGGCCTGAAGGGCGAACACGATCCATAATGAACGCGCAAACGTCAGCAACGCAATCACAGCCTGGAACACGGCCGCCAGGATCAGCAGACGCTTGGCTCGCTTGGACTTGCTCAGGTACACCATGGCGATGCAGGCCATCACCGAGAAACTCAGCCACTCCGCAAGCAGATGGTGATTCAGTCCGAGCGGATTGGTCCCAAACATCGGAAGCGGTCGTGCGCGCGGAATCGCAACACCGGCCTCCGGGAAAAACGCCAGGGAGGCGAATCCCATCAGCGCAGCCAGGAGACCGGTAACAATAACCAGCCCGAGCACCATCCGAACCCGTCGTGGAGACTGGACAAAATTCACCGTCAGAACAACGTAGATGAGATACGACCAGAACACGGGACGCATGGCGTACTTTATGGAAAGGACGACATCGGAGTTCAGTGGTGAAAGTGCAGATAGCAGATGCGTAGCAACAATCGCCATTGCGGGCCAAAACAGGGGTAGCCAGGGCTTCCAGTTCACATCCTGACGCCGAACCCACAAAAAGAGCACGCGCAGAATCCAGGCGATCAGGAGGACGATGGCAACGACCTCTCCGACGTAGATATCGATGGATCCGCCAAACGCCTCCTGTGCCAACGGTACCGCACCTGCCGGGATGCTAACGGTAAACCCCAAAAACGGAATGAGAAGAACAAGCAATCCGAACGTCGCATATGGATAGTTGAACGCAAAAAAGACACCGACCACCCCTGCAATGATCGTGATGGGCCCGATGGGAATTCCGGTGGCAATCAATGCCGCCGCTGCAACAATCGTCAAAAACAAACCCCAGGAAAGAGTAAAGACCCCTTTCTTCGCCAAATTCGGCATCACGGTAATACGTGCGGTTGCTTCAGATGCCACGTGTCAAGTTTATCATGAATGGGGAGTTTCGCGCATGATTCACGCATAAAAAAAGGAGCTGCATACAGGTAATTGCATACAGCTCCGTTCGTAGCGAAAGAGCGATCGAGTTACTCGAGGTGGTTCCTTACGGCACCGGAACCGTAACCCGGAAATGCTCCGAGAGGTCGTCGGTTCCGTCATAGGACGGTGATGGGACCCAGGACTGCGCCAGCGTCGTGCTGAGCGCGGTCACGGTAAGGCTGCCCAAGACGTCCCCATGGCCGCCGTTCGGCGTGTAGGATCGGTCTCCGTTGTAGATGTACCCATCGGGCGCACCGGAAACCGCCATATAGACCAGACCTTCGAAGACCTGCCCCGCCGGCATCTGCACCGTACAGGTGTAGTCCGTGGCCGAAGCGTTCATGTCCATGGCCACCGTGCAGATGTCGATCCACTGCGACGTTCCGATGTTGGGGTAGATCCCCATGATCTTGATATCGCCGCCGAGGTACGTCGAGCCCGAAGGGCCACCATAGGTCGCCGGTCCGGTAAACGCGAATGTCACGTCCACGAACGTGCCTCCGGTTCCGCCGGTCGATCCGCCCGTGCCGCCCGTGCCTCCGGTTCCGCCAGTCCCACCAGTGCCGCCGGTTCCGCCACCCGAACAGGTGAGGTACTCGTCAACACCGCCGTCACAGTCATCATCCAATCCGTTGCACACCTCCGTGGCGAACGGGTGGATGGCTCCATTCGTATCGGCGCAGTCCGGATAGGTTCCGCAGCCCGCATCATCGAAGTAGCCGTCCAGATCCGTGTCGATGCACGTACCGCTGCCGGAACAGCTGGCGTGACCGGAACAGGAGGCATCCGCGCAGTCCACGAGACCGTCGCAGTCATCGTCCGTCCCATTCGTACAGTCCTCGCCGGGCGGAACGCAGGGGCCGAGCGTGCAGACGTTGCTGCAGGCGCGGGTTCCCGTGGTGCCGCATGAGGCCGTGCAGGCCATGACCTGGTTCTGTTCGCACTGGAACGTTTCGTCGACCAACGTGTCTCCGTCGTTGTCCAGTCCGTCACAGATCTCTGTTGCCGGATTGTAGCCCGGTGCGCAAAGATGCAGCGTGTCGGCCAAGTCGAACTCCGTACCTACGATCTGTAGATTGAACGGTGCGCCGGGACCCTGATCCTCCAGTGCCACGACGGGCACACAGGTTGCTCCGGATTCACAGACGCCCGGACCCGTGTCGCAGATCGTGTAGCAGTTCGGCCCCACGCCATCCAAGATGGCGCAGACATCGCCGGCCGCGCAGGCCGGACCCGTGCCGCAGAGCTCCTCGACGTTGGGGTTCCCCAGGTCGATGGTGCCGCTGCCGGCGCCGAACACGACGATGGCCTCCTCGTTGTCGTACTGGAATGTGAACTGCAACGACACGGACGTATCCGCGCCCACCGCAACGGTGAACGGCTCCGGATCGGAACCGTCGAACGTGCAGCCCACGTAGCCCGTGGGGTCGTTCGGTGTACAGGTGTACCCGGGCGCCATGGCCAGGGTGTATTCACCCGGAGCGAGGAGCCGGGTGTGCGCATCGCGCGTGCAATCGGTGTCGAAACTCGCCATGACGGCGTTGCTTGCGTCCAGGACCTGAACGGTTCCCGTGACGCAATCCCCGGATGCCGACGCCAGAGCAACGGAGGTTCGTCCCGTTGCCTCGGGTTCGTCGGTACCCGGAGTGCTGCAGCCCAGCAAAAGCGCCAGGACTGCCATTGTCCAAAGTGCTGCTAGAAAGTGTCTCATGATGCCAGATCTCCCTTTCGCTGTGATCCCAAACCCCCGAGCCATTCCTCAGGTTGATGGATCGGAATGGCTGGTGTTAAAACTTTTCAGCAATGCGAACATACTATAATACTGCCAAAACGTCAAGGCTGTAAAGCCCAACAATATACCAGATGAACGCGTTGTCCGTCCTACTAAATTTTTCGGCTAAAATAAGCCATTTTTTAAGGTACTCACAAAACGTACCGATCAAAAAACGTTCTGTTACAACCCCGGAGTCTTGACAAAGATCATAAACTCGACTATGGTGACGGCGCAAACTCAATCCCTCTACATGGATGTTCCTTGGGACGGTTCCCTTGGAACGAGTTGCGTACGTACCATCAACAAGCGGAACAAGCGGAGTGGAAAGCAAACCATGAAGAAGAATATCCTTCTCACCGGAATCCTCATGACCATGATCGCAGCGGGCAGCACGTTCGCCTGCAGCACCAAGGACGTCAGCGACGAGAGCAGCACGACGAACGTCAGCGCACCGCTGACTTACAACGACGGTACGACAAGCTTCTGCATCGCCGGAACGGTCGAGATCTACGACACCGGCATGCTCGGAGCGGCCGGAGCCGGCGGCGCTGCACCCGCGCCCGTTTACACGAAGGCCACGGACTGCAACGAGGACCCGTTCACGCTGTTGCTGCCGGATGGCGACTACGAGATGACCGTGAGCGGTCTGGATTGCAGCGGCACCGTGCCTCTGCCCGCCGGCTACGTGGGCTGCTCGCTCGATCCGGATCCGATCCCGTTCACCGTTGCGGTGGGCGCGGACACCGAGATCCCGATCAGCATCATCATCGAAACGGACGCGGAGTCCGAGCTCGTGGTGTTCGGAGCGGGCAGCGGCACGTTCACGCTCGACGACGCCGTCGCCGAGGAACAGTGCGGCACCGATGTGTGCGTCACGGGCGAAGTCTGCGCCGACCTCGAGGGCAACAGCCCGATGTGCTACGAGCAGTGCACGACGACCAGCACGACCGGTCTCGTCCAGGGCTCCTGCGCCAGTGCGACCGACGTCTGCGTCCCGCTCTACGGAACGGGCACCGATGCCTTCCCGCAGCCGCTCCCGCCCGGCACCGAGATCACGTCGCTCACCGACGTCATCGCCGTGTGCGACGCCGCGACGAACTGGCCATAGGCTCCTCGTCGTCCCCGCGAACCGCGAGCCGAAGCTCGCAACCTCACCCCCTGGGTCCATCACTTGGATCCGGGGGGTACTTATTTTTGTTCGGGGATGCGGGGATGCGGGGATGCGGGGATGCGGGGATGCGGGG
>WJLE01000098.1 GCA_014728655.1 Candidatus Uhrbacteria bacterium | reverse complement strand
CTTCTCCAGGAGTCGAACCTCTCGGCTCCTGCGAAGATTCTGGCGCATCACAAGGATCTACCCAGATCCAAGTGGTGGGCCGAAAACTTCGTCGCGTTCTACGTGATTCATAATTAAACATCATCCAGGAGGAATTCCCATGCGTCATGCATTGTTCGTACTGTTCGTTTCGCTCTTCATCATCGTCGGTTGTAGCAGCGGCCTTCACTACGACGAGGATGCAAAGCCCGTTAACACGACCGTGCAGGTGACGGCATGGTCGAACGACAACGTCTCGGGCGCGCCGCTGCCCGGGCTCACGGTCAAGATTACGACCGGCGCAGAAACGTTCACGCGTCGCTGCGGCCAGCTCCTTCGCAACAGCGGCTGCTCGGTCGGTGTCGATTCGGATCGCCTGCACGCCGGTGACGACGTGCGCGTGGAGGTGAGTGAGTTCATGTGCGTCATGAGCTGCAAGATCCGAACGTTCACGTTCGCCCTTCCTGAAAACGGGAAGATCGAGAAGCGCTGGAATGGCTTCCAGCACAACGGCTCGATCGCCCTCAACGTCGAACCTTCCTAACCTTCTTCGGGATGCTCGCTACACGCTTGAGCATCCCGGGAAAAATGGACACTGCAGCAATTTCGCTGAAGTGACCATGTTTCCAAGGAGAGAACACATGCCGAATCGTAGGCCGACCTTTTCCGAAATTCTCATTACCCTAGTCGTATCCGCGGGAATCAGCGCAGCAGCCTTCTTGCTGTAGCCTGAACCTCGCCCATCTTCGGGAGTCGCCACCTCGCGTGCTCCCGGAACAACTGAGCCCATCACGAGACTGGTGGCCTCTGCGTTCTACAAGCGGCCTTGATTGGCTGTAGAATCCGTTCGGAAGATCAACTCTCCCCGATCACCCGAACATCCGGATCTTGCAGCCGATTGAGGTCGTTTTTAAATTAGTAAATCGTAAATGGTAATTGGTAAATGGTTAATTTAGAGACCGTATGAGTTTTACCAACATGCGAATGATGCTTTGCAGACACGGTTCCATTTGAATAATATTTTCCAGCAAAGAAGGCTGAACATCGAAAGACTTTAGCAGTATGATCTGCGTTTCCAATTCATAACTAGATCCGAGTGAAATCCTGGCAAATCTTTTCATTTCATTTTTACTATGACGTCCAAATCCTTCTGCTAGATTTGATGGAATAGAGATGGATGCACGACGAATCTGATCGCCAAGGGAGTACCGAAGCTCTGGTGGAAGATCATGCAACAATTGATGGCAACGTCTGGCGAACTCTATGGACTGTTGCCAGACACGCAGATCCTTATAACCATTCATATCCTAGTCAGTGATGCACGTGCTCAAAATTATCAAATTTCTTAATTTATTGAAAAAAACCGCCCATTTCCATTTACGATTTACTATTTACCATTTCCCCGTTCCATGCTAAGTTGAGGCTACCGACAATTGATTGATTCTATTCCGTACTGGTTGCAAAAGTGACGCTTCGCGTGTCGGATCTTCTACTTTAATTGGTATTTCAGACGTTCGCCTTTTGACTCCGGCGAATCTCGACTTCCGAAGACAACAGAAGACCGAAAAATCCTCTTAAACGGGATTTCCTTTATGTGATCAGACGGGTTTCGCATATGACAACCTTTCTTATTGCTATTGCCGCACTCGGAGGCGGACTTCTTATTGGGTGGTTACTTCGAGATCAAAAGGGGAAGAATAACATCCACTCCGCCGAAGCAAAGGCAAAAAAGATCATCCAGGAGGCTGAAGAAAAAGAGAAGGACGTACTCATCCGCGCCAAGGACAAGGCCGTAAAGATTCTGGAGGATGCCCGCTTAGACCAAAAGAACATCCTCGAAGACCTGAGCAAACAACGTCAGGAACTGAACGACCGGGAAAAGGCGTTTAGCGCTAAGCTACTTGAAATTGATGAGCAAAAAACACAGGTTGAACAGAACCTTGCTTCGATCGAGACGCGCCTGAAGGAGGTAGACACGATGAAAGAGGAAGAGGTGCAAAAGATTCAGGAGATCGCTTCACTCACCAAGGATCAGGCTACGGAACGCCTCATGCAACTGGTGGAAGAACAGAACCGTGACACCCTGATCAGCCGGATGCGCAAGCTGGAGGAGGAGTCCCAGGACGAAATCGATAAGAAGGCTCGAAACATCTTGGCTGTTGCCGTACAGCGCCAGGCCGGTTCGCACGTTCAAGAAACGACGACAAGCTACGTCGAGCTTCCAAGCGACGAGATGAAAGGACGCATCATCGGACGCGAAGGACGCAACATCAAGGCGATCGAAAACCTCACCGGCTGCGAACTGATCGTGGATGAAACACCGGGCATGATCACCATCAGCGGGTTCAGCCCGATCCGCCGTCAGGTCGCCAAGCGTGCGTTGTCGAAACTGATTGAGGACGGCCGGATCCATCCGGGACGAATTGAGGATGCCATTGCAGAAAGTAAACGCGAACTCGCGCTTGACATGAAGAAGGCGGGTGAAGATGCGCTGTATGAGATGGGGATTTCCACGGCGGAGCTGGATCCGAAGCTCGTGCAGATTCTGGGACGTATGAAATACCGAACGAGTTACGGACAGAACGCCCTTCTGCACTCGATTGAAGTTGCAAAGTTGTCCGTTGCGATCGGTGAACAGTTGGGTGCGGACATGAAAGTCTGTCGTTTGGGAGGACTGTTGCACGATATCGGAAAAGCCGTGGACCACGACTTGCAGGGCGGCCATCCGGAGCTGGGCGTTCAGATTATGAAGAAATTCGGAATGCCGGAAGAGATCTGGTATCAATCCATCGGACACCATGAGGATAAACCGCGCACGTTAGAGGCTGTCATCGTGAAAGCGGCGGATGCCATCAGCGGAGCCCGTCCGGGAGCGCGAAAGGATAGCTATGAACTCTATGTGAAACGACTGGAAGAGCTGGAGAATGCCGTGAACAGCTTTGAAGGCATTGATCGGAGCTACGCGATCCAGGCCGGACGCGAAGTCCGTGTCTTCGTGAACCCAACACAGGTAGATGATCTTTCTGCAGAAAAGCTTGCACGTGACATCGCCCTTAAGCTGGAACAGGAGCTGAAGTACCCGGGTGAGATCCGCGTTACGCTCATTCGAGAGAAGCGCGTGACGGAGTACGCGAGATAAGGAAGAAGGATGGCGGATGAGGGATGAAGGGCGATGGAAGAAGCGTTTTAACGAAACCGCACACAGCCCAATAACCGTTGGACATGATCCAGCAAAGACTCGACCTTCTCGGCATCTGTATCACGGATGAAACCGGTGCGCTTTGCGATAATCACTTGCGTCTCCAATTCCGAGGTTGATCCCAAGGCAATCCGCATAAACTGTCGGTGGTCCTCGCTGCCGCGTTTCCGAGGGTATCCTTCTGCAATATTGGATGCGATGGAAACCGCAGCCCTTCTCATTTGTGCAGAAAGGCCGTAGCGTTCTAATGGTAGAAGTTTCGTGAACGGCATCATCTCAACGGCCAAGTCTGCGGCATATTGCCAGACGATTAATCGCTGATCACTCATACACTCCATGTAGTGACTGCAAACAAAATGGGTGCCAATATGTGAACAGACATTCTTTCGCTTCCCCCATCCATTATCCATCCTCCATCATCCCTATGTTCAAGATTCTCTTCCTGGGCGATATCGTCGGCAAACTCGGACGGTGTGCACTTCAAGCCTTTCTACCAGGTTACAAGGCGGAACAGCAGATCGACATCGTGATCGCGAACGTCGAGAATCTGTCGCATGGTGCGGGGATCACACAGACGGCCATGCAGGAAATCGAACGGGCCGGCGTGGATGCGTTTACGAGTGGCAATCATGTCTGGGACAACCCCAATGGCGTTGCGCTGTTCGAGGATCCAAAATGGAAGGATCGACTTGTACGCCCGGCTAACCTCCGCCGTCAAGATCCCGGACAGGGTTTTATCCGATTACCGATCAATAATCGGAAGGATCTCTGTCTCATCAACCTGAGCGGTCAACTCGGGATGCATGAGCAGGGGCCGATCGAAAACCCGTTCCATACCCTGGACACGCTACTGGAATCCCGTGCACATGAACGTACACCGATTACGATCGTCGATCTCCACGCCGAATACACGTCAGAAAAAGAGGCCCTGGGTCACTACGCGGACGGACGCGTGGCCGCCATCTTAGGAACGCATACTCACATCCAAACCTCTGACGCAAAACTCCTACCTAACGGAACAGCCTACTGTACAGATGTCGGTCGCGTAGGTTCCCATCATTCCGTGCTTGGATTTGAAAAAAATAGCGCAATTAAGCGATTTTTATCAAATTCGAACACCCCTTATGAGCTGGAACGTTCGGGTGAGGCGGAAATCTGCGGTGTGTTGCTGGATATAGAGGAAGAGACCTGTCAGGCGACTTCCATCCGGGCAATACGGGAATTGATTGTCGTTTAGCGAAATTTGGAGTATGCTGATTTTAATCGATTCATAATCAGATCCATCACGGATCCAAGCATCGCTTATGAATAAAGCCGAACTCATCACGCACATTGCCGACGAAGTCGGTGTCACGAAAAAGCAGGCCGAGGATATGGTCGAAGCCTTTGTGAAAATTGTGACGGACACCCTGCAAAAGGGCGGCGAGGTCACGATTGCGGGTTTTGGCGCATTTATGTCCAAACAACGTAAGGGGCGTACGGGTGTGAATCCGCAGAATCCCAGTGAGAAGATCCAGATCCCTTCCGTCACCGTACCAAAATTCAAAGCGGGCAAGGGGTTGAAGGACGCGCTAAAGGCGAAGAAGGAAACTCCACCGACTGAGATGCCACCATCCACTCCCCCGCCGGCTACACCAACATTTTAACTTCCAAACAAAAAGGCACCTCGTCACTCAAAAAACGGGGTGTTTTTTTACGTGGGCTGTGGCAATGAGCTTTTGGCCGTTAGATGCTGATTAGGTTTTTAACAGTAAAAGTTAGAATCGGGATTTGGAGCGAACATCCTATCTTCCACCACGTACATAGCAGGATCCAAATCTTCACTCTCACTTCGAAATCCCCGAACCCGAAACCCCAAATCCCTCATCCGATCAAACGATCACGCCACACGACGCGCCTGACCCGCCAACGAAGTATGGTAACATAAGGCCTATGGCACTTGATCCAAAAGCGGGAATTCATCCGATTTTAAAAAAGGCGGCAGACCTTCACGTTTCCGATGTTCACTGCATGGTCGGCCAATCCCCAATCTTCCGCATGAATGGCGTATTAGAGGAGCAGAAAGACTTCAAAGCCTACACGGAAGAAATCCTAAAAAAGCACCTCAATGAAATGCTGACCAAGGCACAGCATGAGGAGTTCTACCAGACGCGCGAGCTCGACATGTCCTTAGTCCTACCGGCAGGAGGACGCTTCCGTCTGAACCTCTTTTGGGAAAAAGGCAACCCCGCCCTGGCGGCTCGTTACATCCCGCTGGAGATCCCTTCGCTCGATGACCTGTTAGCCCCGGAGGCATCCTACGACTTCGTAAAACGGGACATGGGACTCGTCCTTGTTACCGGTCCCACGGGTTGCGGGAAGTCCACCATGCTTGCCTCCATGCTCGAGGACATTAACCTCAACGACAAGAAGCATATCATCACCCTGGAGGATCCGGTGGAATTTATGTACACGCCCAAACAGAGCCTCATCGCTCAACGTGAACTGGGCAGCGATTTTCTGAGTTTCGAAGAAGGTCTGAAGCATATTCTGCGACAGGATCCGGATGTCATTCTGGTGGGTGAAATGCGCAACCTGGAAACGATCAGTGCGGCGATCACGCTGGCGGAAACCGGCCACCTCGTATTCGCAACCCTGCATACGAATAGTGCGCCGGAAACGATTGACCGCATCGTGAACGTCTTCCCGCCGAACCAGCAGCAACAGATCCGACTACAGCTTGCCATGACCCTGGCCGGTGTGATCTCGCAGATCCTCATCCCCAAGACGGATGGAGCCCTGATTGCCGCACACGAAGTCCTGGTCAACAACATCGCCATCGCCAACCTGATCCGGGAAAGCAAAACAAACCAGATCCAGAACGTTCTCTATTCCAGCCCGGACGAACACATGAAT
>WJLE01000097.1 GCA_014728655.1 Candidatus Uhrbacteria bacterium | reverse complement strand
GGACCAGCCAAGCCGTACACGGTGCCGCCGCATCCCGGTGAGCTGGTCATGTAGACGAAGCGCAGCATGCAGACAACGCAGATCCTTACAGGTCATAACAATTTCCGAATATAGGGATGGATCTTGCTTTGCTCGAAGTCGCGTCACTTCCCTGCCGCTGGCGGCGATCGCCTCCAGTAACTGTTCCGGATCCGGAGATTGCCATGAAACCGCAGCAGGTCGTTTCCGGACAGGGGGATACGAATCGGATTCGGATGCGGATTCGAGCGCCTCCCGGTACGGATCCACATCGCGGGCACTGCCTTCGAAGGATGGCACGACCTTGGATGGAAGGAGGGATTCCGGCTGTCGTCCACGGATCCGAAGTTCGGAAGCCACGATCTCCGTGCGCGTTCCCGGATGATCCGGGTGCGAAAAGGACGGATCCGTTCCCACCTGACTCGACCAGTCTTTGAGTTCTTGCTCCAGCTGACGCGTGGTGCGCTGTGCAGCCTGCGCGCGCCGGATCACCCGCCAAAGCTCCTCCTGTTTGTGGCGAAGCTTCGTGAGCGCTGCGCGCGTGATCGGCTGTTTAGAGCTCTGCGCCAGTCGTTGCGCAATGGCACGGGATTCCGCATCGTACGTTCGAAACGCCTCCTCTAACGCCGCAGCGAGTCGGCGTTGCTCTGCCTGAAGCTCTGCGATGAGTGCCGCTCGTTGCCCACCCTCGGAAGACGAAGGTTCCGCATTTGAAGCGGATCCGAACCATCCGTTCAGCTGTTCCCGGATCGATTTTCGTTTCGCCATGGCGTCATTGTATCACGAAGGGCCCCGTAGGGGCCCTTGTCGGATTGCATGCAGAAGAACGGTTACGGCTGGATCGGGTTCTGATCCGGACTAGCGATCTCCTGTTCCAGCGGTTCCGGAATCGGAACCTCTTCCGGAGCAGCATCCCCCTGCTGCAACCGAGCGCGCAGCGCCTCCAACCGACGAACAACATCCTGATTGTTCGGATTCAGCGCCTGAACAGCTTCGACCTGCGTAATCGCCTCCTGGATCATCCCCTCCTCCTCGTAAATGCTGGCCAGGAACCAACGTGCGTTCGCATACTTCGGCTGATTCTGGACGATCTGCTCAAAGAGCTGACGGGACTTCACTTTGTTCCCATTCCGGTAGTAGAGGATGGCAAGCTGGAATGCTACGCCCACATCCTGCTGGTTCACACTGAAGACCTCCTCGAACTTCCGGATGGAATCTTCCAAACGACCTTCACGCTCGTACACCAGCCCCAGATTGAAGTGCGCAGCTGCGTAATCGGGCTTGGTCGTAATCGCCTTGTTGAACCATTCCGCAGCCTGAGCAAGCTCCGCCTTCACGTTCTCCTCCGCCTCGGTCCGTGCTGTCTCGTCCGGAGACTGCAGCAGCGTCCGGTAAGCATCGGATCGCAGCACATACAACTTTCCGATCTCGTTCATGAACACGGGGTTGTTCGGCTCCAGTTCCAGAGCTTTTTCGTAGTTTGCGATGGCGAATTCATCCGCACCGGCCGTAAAGCTTGCGATGGCCTGATACACGATTGCCAGGTTGGAGAAGTTATCGACGTTATTCGGATTCACCTCTGTGGCCTTCCGAGCCACTTCCACGGCTTTCGCAACGACATTGTTCACCTGATTGATCAGCTCTTCATTCGGTTCTCCCTGCATCATCCGGCTAACTTTCACAAGATGTGCCTGAGATAGATTCCGGTAGTACACGTCATTGAGCTTGTTCATGCTCACGGCCGTTTCCAACGCCTTGATCGAATCCTCAATGCTGTCCCCACGCTGGAAGGACTTCACGGCTTTGGAGTAGTACGCATCGGCGACCAGACGCTGTCCCATGAGCCAGGTGGAAGAAATCGCTCCCACGGCAAGGAGGATCAGAATGGCACTCAACAACCCGTTCACCCATTTCTTACTCTGCTGGTTCCAGGTGTATACCCCATCCACGACCAGTACGCCCAACAGCGCCAGGAGCATCCAGAACAGGAAATGATGCGCAACGTTGTAGTTATAGAGGAAGGCGATGAAAACCGTCGTGATCCATCCTGTAAAGACGGTGAGGTACGCCAGCCATTCATCGCAGTCTTTTTTGTTGATGAGGTGGGCGGCGGACTTCACGATACCGGAGACCACCAGGATCAACCAAAGCGTTGTTCCCACCAAACCGATCATGGCCAACATGGTCAGGAAGGCACTCAACCCACGCTCAAACCGAATCGTCCAGAACTGCGAAAGGTTTACACCGACGGAGCGGTACTGTGCGTAGTCATAGAGCCAAGTGCCCGGACCGGATCCGAACAGCGGAGAGTCCCGAAGTACCTGTTGTGCGATCTGCCAGGTATGCGAAGCGCTTGGGGAGACTTCCGCGGGAATCTCCAGATTAATCGGTGTTTTGAGAAACAGGAAGAGTACGGATACGGCAACCAACACGATCGGAATCACCACATGCTGAATCTTACAAGATTTCTTTAGCTGCAAAACACGAATCGCGCCGATCACAAACATCCCAAAGAGCAACGCGGCCCAAACAACCCAGAAATCCACGATCACCGCCGTGAGTAGCCCAATCGCCAACGTGGCATACAGCACGATCTTCCAGAAAAGCGACATCTTGTTCTGATGTCCCAGATAGCAACGGTCGTCCGTACAGCCCAGGGTCGTGAGTGCGGCAGCAATCACCGTCGGAACTGCCATGAATACGGCTAGAGCGTTAATCGTACCGATGGTATTGAAGCTCTTCGTGGCAAGCGCGTTGTTTGCGCCAAACAGGTGGAACCCGACCATCTGGAACAGTCCGTACAGCCCCGCAATCGCAGAGCCTAACAGAAGCCACATTAACAGATCGTACACCTTTCCCGTGGTACGGTAACGGTTCACAACAATAAAATAAAGCACTACGAAAGCCGCGACGGTGGTAAATGCCCACTGCATCTGGCCCACGTTCCCCACAAACGAGATGTATTTATCGACCGAGAATAAGGAGGTGACCAGATAGCCGCCAAGGAAAAAGGCGACGACCAAGTGCAACCAGGAGCGTGTCAGGCTGAACGATCGATCCAGCAAAGACTTCGCAACCCATGCGATAAGCGCGATCATGGTCAATGTCACGAGCAGCGTCTGCTTATTGAGCTCCAACACATCCAAGGTGGACGGCAGGAACCAGAGCGGCATGAGCAACGCCAGTCCCATCACGCAGATGTCGATGACCTTGCCTAGAATTCCGGACAGTTGTTTGGAATGCTTCGAGTCTACGACCGGAGCATTTTGTATAGGTGTTCCCTCTTGCATAGTAATGATAAAGATAGTTGATTGAGATTATACCATAAGATGCAATACACGAACCACTACGGGCTCGTGTATGCATACCAAATAGCTGTCGTGTTCCGTTGTTACGGAGTGGTTGTGGTTCCGCTCGTGGGCGCTACGGGTTCGAATGCGGAAGACGACTCCTCCGCTACAACGGATTCGGGTTCCAACGAAGGTTCCGTTATTTCTACCGGCTCCTCCGGTTCCGTAGCGGGATCCACGGGCGATGCCGGGTCAGTTGGTGCTGGAGGTTGTGTTGGCTCCGGAGCAGGATCCTCTGCAGGCGGTTCCTCCGAAGCGGCATCCAGCTTCGGCAACCCGGTCAGCATGTCATACGGTGCGTAGGTTCCGTCGGACAGATGCATCGTCGGATCGTTTGGTGCCGGTTCCGCTGTCCAGGCAAAGACCATATCGGCATTCTGCTCCCTGCTCAGAATAATGCGGAACGTTGTATCCGTGATCTCCATCACTCCGTACTCCCCTTCCAGCAATCCGTACGGCGTAATCTGAATGATCGGGTACGTATTTACGCTTTCAAACTCGACGGTCACGGTCTTGGAACCGGCGTAGATCATGGCCAAACCGGAGCGCGGGGAAGCCGCCGTCATGGTCGAACTGGCACTTGTTTGACTCAGCTCCTCGTTCCCGATCCAATCCACGTGAATATAGGCGTTGATCTGATTACTGTCCTGCGTTCCATCAAAGTCCTCCAGGGCCACACCGATCGTCGGACCGATTTCCGTGGCACGCATGGCCTGTCCGCTTTCATCGGATGCCACGAGGTAGTCCCCGGACTTGATGACGCCGTTCGAGGTATTCACCTTTACCTTGGTCGTACCGCTAATGGAGACGGCAACCTTACCTTCCCCCTCTTCACCGGCCAGGAATCCGGGTCGCGTACTGACCACCCCAACCAACAGGGAGGCGTACGCTTCGTTCGAGCGCTTTACCTTGCCCTCGTTATCGACATCGACGACAACGACTTCACCCGGCTTCAGGTCGTAGTTCGATTCAAACATCTCTGCGTAGTCATAGGCGCTCGCCGCCCAGCCGCTGGCATTCGTGCGCATGAGGTCATGCTCACTGTCATAAACGATGTACTTGTCGTACTGCAAGGTTCCCATATCACTCGGATACAGCATACCGCTGATCGCCAGGTCCCCGTTTTCGGAAAGCGTCAGCGCCTCCTCACCCAGCGCGTTCGTACGGATGGTAAACAGTGAACTGGTTGCTCCGACCCATTCGTTGCGCAGACGGAAGCTGGAATTCGTGATCACGCCGGTATCGAGATCCGTAGCCGTCCCGATGAAACTGAAGGCCTTCGAGTGTTGGTAGTACATGGATGTGCTCGATGAAACGAAGTCACTGGCCGTACTCGTTGCTTCGACGATATCTCCTTCCCCGTCCAGGTACAGGTTCCCGCCCCACCAGTGTGCGTCCACATACATCGTAATCGTGCCGGTTGCATATACCAGGTCTTCACCATTCCGAGCAATCTCCAGTTCCGGCTCAAAGTTCTGCATGGCACGACCGATCACATACCCCGGGTGAACGGCCTTCATGGCATACCCCGGTTTCGTGGCCGCCGTGAGTGGATCTCCGATCTTGATCGAACCGCTTTCCGCACTCACCTTCACCGGCACACGCCCTGCCAGAGCCACCGGCACCATCCCCTCTTCCCGCGCACGTTCTTCGGACAGCGTGAAGCCCGGATCCGTGGAAACCACGCCGAAGGCGCGATGATCGTATGCACGGGTCGGCTTACGGATGGTCTCTCGAATATCCGGATCATAGGCAATGACGTCCCCGGCCTCAATTCCCGGCTCGGATACATGGTACATTTCCGCCAGGTCATAGCTTCCGGCATCCGTCAGGATACCGTGACTGAACATGAAGACGCCCTCCGTCTGTTCGGACACGATGCCGCTGCCGGCACTATTGTAATCCAGGTGAGAGAACCACAATCGCCCGATCCGATCCTGCGTTGTTCCGGTGGCAGATTTAAACTGCATCTCAAACGATTGCTGACGACGCACCTCGAAATATTGCACCAGTCCATCCCCACTGTCATAACCCTGACCGGCATACAGAACTCCGCCATAGCTGGCCAAGGCGTAAATCGCCCGTTCCGAGGTTTCCTCAAAACTCTTCTGTTCCACAGCGCCGTAGAAATCATACACATCCCCATCACCGGAGTTGTTTCCCTCCAATCCCACATAGAGTTTTCCGGAATGGGACAGTAGTGAAGGCACGCGCGTGATCTGACTGGATCCGAAATTAAACGCTTCTGCGATATCGCTCGTGTTGTCACAGAGCAAGTGACTCCCCGCCGTTGCCGGATCACAGGAGAAGACGCGGCCATCTGTTGCACCGCTTCCCACGCCGATGAATAGCAGGTTGTTGTAGACGGCCGCACTTTCGTAAGACTCGTAGCTGCCCGAGTTATCCACGACCTTCGTAAAGTCCGTCTGGTTATCACACACGTCCGCATCGTTCTGCGCTGATGGATCACAAGTCCAGATGTCATTGTCCCCACCGCTGGTTCCGCCACCGAACACATACAGGCGACCGAGGTAGCTGATCATGAACGGGAATTCCTCCGAACTGTTCGACGGCATATTCACCTGAGACCAGTCACTACTACTGTCACAGGCATCCGATGCACCGGCGTTGCCCGGCGTACAGTATTGGAAGAGTGGATTACTTCCGTTGTTGTCGGACGTTAGGTACAGCGTATCCATGTGCTCATAGATCTTCCGTACACGGTACGGGCTATTGGACGGCGCATGATTCGACCAGTCGCTGGCGTTATCACACTTATCGGAAGCTCCGGCGACCGTTGGATCACATACATACACCCGCCCCTCACTACTATCGTCTCCGGTTCCGGCATACAGAGAGCCCTGGAACACGAACATCGTGTGTACCACGTCATAGCTCGTATCGAGTGCACTCGACCAATCACTGGCGTTATCGCAAAGATCCGTATCCCCGCCACCGGCAGGATCACAGATATAGATATCACCGTCTCCGCTCCCGTCTCCGCGTCCGATGTACAGATAGCCGTTAAATTCCTGTATGGATCGCGTCTCCTCATAATTACCTGCAGCCAACCCGGAATCCGTCCAGGATCCTTCATCCTCAAGCGGTCGCGGGTTCATCACGATATCGGCATCGAAATCCAGTTCTCCGGTAATCGTTCCGCTCACCGTAAGATCCCCGCCGATGTAGAAATCTCCCGTGCTCGTTCCACCGGCGAACTGAATCGTCGTGGTGGTGATATTTCCAATATTCGTTACATCCTGCAGACTCTGAGATCCGCCACTC
>WJLE01000096.1 GCA_014728655.1 Candidatus Uhrbacteria bacterium | reverse complement strand
GGGTATTAAACACATCCGGATGCGCCTTCTCCACCTCATCCAACAGCACAACGGAGTAGGGGCGACGCCGGATCTTTTCCGTCAGCTGTCCTCCTTCGTCATACCCAACGTAGCCCGGAGGGGAACCGATCATCCGCGAAACGGCATGCTTCTCCATGTACTCGGACATGTCGATGCGTACAATTGCATCCTCATCGTTAAACATAATCTCTGCGAGCGCTCGGGCGAGCTCGGTTTTTCCAACGCCCGTCGGGCCAAGGAACAAAAAGGTCCCAATCGGCTTTTTGTCCTCACTGATCCCGGCGCGGGAACGTCGCAGTGCATTGCTGACGGCGTTTACGGCCTGTTCCTGATCCACGAGGCGCTTATGTAGTTCATCTTCCAAGTTTGCAAGCTTCGCAGACTCACTTTCCAGCATGCGGCCGGCCGGAATACCGGTCCAGCGTGCCACGACGGTGGCGATCTCTTCTTCCGTGACAGCATCTTTAAGCAATCCGCGTTTTCCTTGCAGTTTTCGTAATTTCTCCTCACCCTTTTCCAGATTGTTCGTCAGCTCCGGCAACCGTCCATAGCGAAGTTCGGATGCCTGCTCCAAATCCCCGCGACGTTCTGCAATCTCCGCGTCACTCTTAAGCCGTTCAATCTCCTTTTTCATCGTCGCATTCTCTCGGACCACTTCCTTTTCCGCCATCCAAGAAAGCTCCAGTTGATGCGCAGCTTCGGAGACCTCGGCCAGATGCTTATCAATCTCATTGAGGCGTTCTTTAGACTCCTGATCCTCTTCTTTGGAAAGTGCGCGCTTTTCGATTTCCAGCTTCGTCTGTTCTCGCTTTAGCTTATCCAACGCTTCCGGTTGCGACTCCACCTGCATCTTCAGCGCGGATGCTGCCTCATCGATCAGATCCACCGCTTTATCCGGTAAGAATCGATCTGTGATGTAGCGCGAAGAAAGCTCCGCCGCGCTCACGATGGCATTGTCTGTAATACGAATCCCGTGATGGGTTTCATAGCGATCCTTAATCCCACGCAGGATGGCGATCGTATCTTCGATCGAAGGTTCATCCACATACACGGGCTGGAATCGTCGCTCGAGCGCAGAGTCCTTTTCGATATATTTTTGATACTCCTTTAGAGTCGTCGCCCCAATCGTTCGAAGCTCTCCGCGTGCAAGTGCAGGTTTGAGCATATTGGATGCGTCCAGCGAGGATCCTTCACCTGATGCACCTGCGCCGACGAGCGTGTGCAATTCATCAATAAACAATAGCAACTTACCGTTCGATTGTTCGATCTCTTTAATCACAGCCTTCAATCGTTCTTCAAATTCACCACGAAACTTCGTTCCTGCAACCAGGGCACCGACATCTAGCGCAACGATCTCGCGTTCACGTAATGTTTCCGGAACATCACCATCTACGACTCGTTGCGCAAGCCCTTCTACGATTGCCGTTTTTCCGGTTCCCGCTTCACCAATTAGCACAGGATTGTTCTTGGTGCGTCGGCTCAGGACCTGGATCACACGACGAATTTCGTCATCTCTGCCGATGACGGGGTCTAACTTTTCCTTTCTTGCGAGCTCCGTAAGGTTCCGTGTGTACTTTTCGAGCGCCTGATACTTTGTTTCCGGTTCCGGAGAATCTACCTTGGTTGTACCGCGCACCTCTTTGAGCGCTTTCAGAATCGCATCCGTTGTGACGCCGAAATGGTTCAACATCGAACCCGTTAGATCCTGCGAGTCCGCAAGCGCGATGAGCAGATGTTCCGTGGAAATATACTCATCCTTAAAATGATTCGCCGCTTTTTCGGATGCTGCAAGCACTCGCGAAAGTTGCTGCGATAAAAAGATTTGACCAACCCCTCCGGCATCCACCTGCATGGTCGGCAGTTGCTTCAACTGCGATTCCACCTGTCCCTTTAGCGCCTGTGTGTCCGTCTGCAATTTTTTAAGGACAGAAAGCACCACCCCCTCCTCCTGCTGGAGCAGGGAAGCGAGCAAATGCACAGTGTCCACGGCCTGCTGACCGTTCGTGGTGGCAATGTTATGCGCTAACTGGATCGCTTCTTGAGATTTTGTCGTAAATTGCTGAGGATTGGGTTGCATAATAGCTAAAAATGATTCTAGCACTCTTTACGTATGACTGCTAATCCAGCATCTCATGCTCTTAACGTCATGTCAAGAGTACATGACCTATCATTGCCCTACGCTTCATACCGTGACGAAGTCTGAACATGCTTGCTAAACTAACGTTATGACAAAAGTGAACATCGCCTCCGTCACCACGGCATTTGCGGTGATGTTATTATTGACCAGTATCGTTTTACGGATCACGAACGGAACGGCGGAGCTCTTCTTTCAAAGCGCGACGCTCGTAGCCATCCTGGTTCTCATCAGCCTACTTGCAACGTGGCGGGATCTATTTGGTACGAAGAACATGCTGTTTCTATTCCTAGTCAGCTATGTACTGATCACCCTATTCCTGATGCTTGGCACCTACTACGGCTGGCCCTTCGGCTACTTCCAGTATACGGATCTTCTCGGATACAAACTCATGGGAATCGTGCCTTGGACACTGCCGATATTCTGGACGCTGGCCATCGCAACGCTTCTACCGCTCATCCGAAACCTCACAACACCAAGACAGGACACGAAAGAGCACCTGTTTACTTGGGCGTTCGACGTCGCGATCGCAACAACCATCCTGTTCCTGTTTATCGAACCCGTTCTCCTTGCAACCGGAATCAAACTACAGGCACAGACGAGTAATCTGATTGGAGCCTCCGTTCAGTCATATCTGGGAATCTTTATCACCACCTTTGTGGTGACTGCGCTACTGGTCGGACGGATCTACACCACTCCTCCGGTATGGAAAAGCACCCGCTATCTGACGATCTTCACGATCTTCATTCTAGGGTATGTTCTGACACTGGCAATCCTATTTAAACTCACACTCGCGAGCCTCATCGGTATCATCTGCATCCTCTGGCTTGCCTGGAGACAGATGCGACTTGAAACCAAAACATCCTATGCCTATTAATACGGAAATCGAACAGTTTCGAACCCGCTTTCAGAAACAACTCGAGTCATACGTCTTGCGGCGACTTTCCAATGCGGCAGTAAACCACCGGGATGCAAAGAAGCTGATGCGGATCGTCGCGAAGTTAGTATTGGGTCCGGGGAAGCGGATGCGTCCATTCCTAACCTACCGCACAGCCAAGCGTTTTGGAGTAACAGCCAGATCGTGCATGCCGGTCTGCATCGCACTGGAACTGTTTCATGATTTTGCCTTGATCCATGACGACATCATGGATCGCTCCGAAAAACGACGAGGTAAACAAACGGTCCACGAACTCTACAAGGACGAACACCGCAAGAAGGACTGGAAAGGCTCTGCGGAACACTACGGAACATCCTGCGCACTCCTGGCAGGAGATTTGCTCTTTGCCTGGTCCGAACAGTCCTTTGCCGCACTGAATTCCAAATATGACTCTCTAAAACTTAGACAGGCCTGGGACACCTTAAAAGAGGAAGTGATTCTCGGACAGACCCTGGATGTCACATCGTCTGTTCTACCGCACTTTATTTCAAGAAAACAGGTGCTGGAAATCCAAGCACTGAAAAGCGGTCGCTATTCCATCGGACGCCCAATGTTGATTGGATACGCTTTGGCGCAAGCGTCCGTCTCCGAAGCATCGATCATGCAGGCTACGGAACCGTTGGGAATCGCATTTCAGATCCAGGACGATATCCTTAGTACATTCGGATCACCCAAGGTCACGGGTAAAACAAAAGACGCGGATTTGAAGGAGGGAAAATTGAATATCCTCACACTGGAAGCGCGCCATCGACTACCGGACGATAAAGCACGAGTGGTTTGGAATAGAACATTTGGGAATCCAAACGCCACGACGAAGGAGCTGGACGTCCTTCGTCAACTCATCCGTGATTCCGGGGCACTCAATTATGTGGAAATCCT
>WJLE01000095.1 GCA_014728655.1 Candidatus Uhrbacteria bacterium | reverse complement strand
GGTACTGATGGTAGAACATCAGGTTGTATCTTTCTTTTTGAACGTACAACAGCTACTCATGCAACTTCGTGTCGCACCCTAACGATTTGCATAAGCTGCGTGGCGGGTCTGGCAAAAAGCTATTGATAACCAGATCCTTGCTCTGCTCATCGCGTCGCTTACCCGCGGGGCGCCAGCCACGTCAGCTTGATGCGAGGTTGTACGGCAATAAAGATGAAACTACCCCCTATGGGGAAAGCTATCCTTCTTACCGTTTTTCTCTCTTTTATTCTAGCATAGTTGCACGCCTACCATCTTCTTTTCCTTTTGCTTCCTCTTACGCTTCCACCTTTTCTTTTCCTGGTCTTTCCTCGCTTTTTCTCCGACATCTTCTTCATTTCAGATGCTGGCGCCTACCTATCTCCGGTCTTTTCTCTTTTTATCTCACGATG
This sequence comes from Candidatus Uhrbacteria bacterium, assembly GCA_014728655.1. Classification (GTDB taxonomy): domain Bacteria; phylum Patescibacteriota; class Patescibacteriia; order 2-12-FULL-60-25; family 2-12-FULL-60-25; genus 2-12-FULL-60-25. Next base: position 1,570 of record WJLE01000095.1, on the reverse strand, counting down.
TGTCCTCATATTTCATCGTCATCGTCAAAACCAACAACCATACAATGGACACCGGCTGCCGAATATATTCCACCACCACCATTTTCCCTTCATCACACGCTGGGCATCTTGGTTCATAGTAATCTTGTTCTCCATCTCCCGCTTCCTTCTCTTCTAATCCCCCAATCAGTTCTCTTGCTCTCTCCAGGTTTTGCTTCCTGTCCCTTCCCGCAAAGATCCCATAATACCGTACTCTCACAAACCCCGCTGGCAAGATATGTTCGGCAAACCGTCTGATAAACTCTTCCGCTTCCATTCGACATCTTTTTTCTTTCCCCTCATCTCGATTGTCCTTGTACTTGAAGACGACCTTCCCGTCTTCTATCTTTTCCAGCCTACTGTTGCTGATGGCTACCCGCTTCATATACCCGCCTAAATACTTCACCACATGCTCTGGCTTTCTTGTCGCCGGTTTGCTGTGGACCCTAAAGGTGTGTCTTGCTAATCTGTTCAGATAGTTCCTAAAACCCGCTGGTGACGAAATTTCTTCTAACTGCCCTTCTAATACTAATTCTTTTTCCTTGTACGCCTTCTTCAACTTGGCGATAAACTTACCCCTAAAGACCTTCGACATCGCTTTTACTGGAAACAGAAACTTATCTCCATACTTTGATCGCTTCCATCTTTCTCCGTCTTTCGTCAACCCACCTGCTGTCACCAGAAAATGCACATGTATGTGGTAGTTCAGCGTTTGGCCCCATGTATGTAATATCCCAATCATCCCTATCTTTGCCCCAAGATGTTTGGGGTCTTCTCCAAATACCAGTAACGTCTCCGCCGCTGCCTTGAACACGATCTTATACATCACTTCCTTGTTCATGATCATCAAGGCATATAATTCCCCATCTGGTACTGTGAATACGGTATGATGATATTTTGCCCCGGGTAACTCTTCCATTCTCTTTTTTACCCAATCATATTGTTCTCCCCACTGGCATTTTGGGCAGTGTCGGTTCTGACAGGAGTTGTACATCCATTCTCGATGCCCGCACTTTTCGCACTCTCGCAAATGGTATCCCATCTCACTTGTTCGACAATTTTCTATCGCTTTGAGTACTTTCCATTGTTGGAAGGTAACCCCATACTTGCTCAGATATGCTGGCAAATATTCCCGCATAATATCTGCTAGTTCCAGCTTATTCGACTCTTCCTCCTCTTTTTTCTCCCATCCCCTTCTTCGTTTGCTCATCTTCTCTCTTCCCACCACACCTGCACGTAGTGCTTGCCGTACAACGATTTGCATAAGCTGCGGGGCTTAACACATTTCTTTGCCCAAAAATATTCGCCCAAAATCGCGCCGCTTACCCGCGGGGCGCTCCGCGCACCGTCAGCTTGATGCTGGGTTAGCCAGGATTAGTATCATCGTTTTTATTATGAACAATATTCCTTGCTCTTTTTATTCCGGCGGATGGCATTCTTAGAATTTTTGGATATATCCTATCCATGTCGACAACTTTCCAATCACCATCAATTTTTTCTAATCCCGTTTTATTCAATGCGCCACGCATACCTATAAAAGACAGCTCTAATT
>WJLE01000094.1 GCA_014728655.1 Candidatus Uhrbacteria bacterium | reverse complement strand
CATCGACGGAGTGTGATCGTCATGGAACGGGCAGCAGCATTTAAACCAACCGCCCGGACCGGAGGGAATAAGGCGCGTGTATTTTCTCAACAAATCCTCAAGCGGCAGGCTTTGCTTGATTTTGGCCACAACATCATCCTTGCTTTCGGGGACAACAGCCTGCGGAATGTCCGGCAAGCCACCTGTGTGGCGCTCAGGGACGATTTCTGGCAGTGTAGTTTCTATGGACGCAGCCTCAATGTTTCTGACGCTTAAAACCTCATTAGCGTCACCCCATTGTTGATACGGCACCCCGCTCACATGAACCGAAGGTGGCGCGACAACATACCCGGAGCCCTTGATCTCCCCACCGCGCATCATCATCGTGCGACCAGGCGGCTCCTGCATGCGCAGGTACACGTGAAAGCCGCGCGCCGTTTGTACGGTATAGGTCTCTATGTCAACGCGCCGCCGCCAACGCACGTAGTCCAGCACCTTGTCAAAATCCAGCACCACCAGCCCACCAGACACCGCACCGGTCAGCAGTCCGATTCCCCGATGAAGGCGCGTGTCAAACTCCGCCTCCACTTCGCGCCAGTCTGGAAACCGCTGCGCCCATTGTCCCCAGGCAAATGCCGGACGTTTGCTTTTCCAATACATCGGTACCGGAACCACCCCCCGCCCCCACCAATACCGAGCTATTGGTAACAGCGATCGGCCTGAAGCGTATTTCATAAATCCCCTAATCTTGCAATGTCCCGCTCAAACAACTCTTTCCACTCTTCGCGTCGCAGCGCAGCTGCCGGGTGCAGGATCGGGAAAACTCGGTATGCACGCCCGCGCACGTCTTCGCTTTCCAATATCTTGCCGCGTAACCGGACAATGCCACCCTTACCGCACAGACCGCGTAGCGCCGTACCGCCCACGGCAACGATGACATCGGGCTTAATCATGTCGATTTGCCAGTGCAGCCAGCGCTTGCAGCACAGTATCTCGTATCGCGTAGGTGTACGGCAACCAGGCGGGTAACACAGACAGGTATTTGTGATGTGGGCCGGGCCTATCTCGTGGCTCTGCAACGCCTGGCGCAGATATTGACCAGAAGGGCCAACAAAAGGCTCGCCGCGCCGATCCTCAACCGGACCGGGAGCCTCCCCAACAATGACGATGCGCGCATCCCACACGTCATTGCTTACCACTACCTGCGATGCGTGCCTACGCAAGGAGCACAGCGCGCAAGCCTTGGCTTGTTGGACCAGGGGCATCATAGCTCTATTAGACTTTCGCGCCAGTCCGGGCAGACTTCTCCAATATTGCCAATGGTGCGCCGCCCAACCGCGCGCCACATGCCGATACAGGACTTGAGGGTCACGGTTGTGATATGGGTGCAGTATAGCCAGGACTCCGGCTTCTCGGTGTAAACCGCAACTCTGCCGGTGCCACCACGCGTGCCACAAGGCGGGGATCCAGTGCTATCATAATATCCGGAGCCATTGCAGGTAGTGCAATCACGCAAGCGCCAACCATACACGTATTTTAAGAAATACTTTTTTCGGGCCTGCTTTCGCTTTCGCCAATCTGCAATTAGTTCACACATTTTTCACCTACAGGCTTTCATCGCACGCCGGGCACCGTTCTGGATACACGATGCGTAGTAACGGAAATGCCTCACTACCATCGTTTTTCTGCTCCGGTAGGACTATCTGTCCGCAAGCACCACATACCCGGCACTCAATCGCGTGGCGCGCAAAGCGCCCCTTTCTATCCCGTGGCGTGAGCCGGTGTCCGCCGCCCGTCAACGATTTCTTATATGTACTCATGATTCTCCTAACAATCAATTAGTAACACTAACTCCGGCGCGGCTCTCTTGTCACAAACTCTGGAAACGACAATTGCGCCTCAACAGTCCTGCAAAACATTTGCCATTCCCCTAAACAATGACCTTATTGTCATGGTTGCACAGCCTGTCAGCGATTGAAGCCATGTGAACGTAAACTGGATCCGTTTCGTCCAGTCCGCCCGGATATAACTTTCCTGCGCTATGTACAAGCACGGAGTGAAAGTAATCTAACGATGACGTAATCCCACAACTGAGCCCAAGCTCAAATATTGCAGGGTCATACCCCTCTTCGTGGATAACTTTGACATTCATGCTACCTCCTAATATTCAAGCCACCCGGTTCGTATTGCAGAACGAACAAATGATAAACATTCGCATCATTCACCAACTCACAATGGGGAGGGAAAGCCCGAACTGCCCACGAATTTGGGTATGAATCGCTATACACTTGATATAATTCTTCCCATCCCATAGGCCCACCATCGTAACGTCGAACCTTGATATACAGCACCGTACCAAAAGCTGTATATCTCTCGCCTATCTCCTGAATGTAGGCATCTACACCATCTTCTTCCCAATAAACATCGTTCCACCCAAGCCTTTCGCATTCACTATGAATCATATCTTTCCAGCCGTCTGGTGGTGGGTAGTCTTTACTTTGCCCATCAGATAAATAGTACACAGAAGGATTGCGGAACGTTACATCAATCCTCTCGGCAGACGCAATGACAGAATCCACAGCGTCAGAAAGCTTCTCTGTGGCATAAAGGGTTCCCACTTCCCCACAAATGATATCGTCAGATATTAGACTGCTGCCTGACGTTCGATATTTGCACCGCGCCCACTATCCCATCTCCCCACCACCACCACCACGATATCCATACTTGACAGTAATGCCAACTGACCACAAATTCATTCAACACCCCCACGCAACCGGTTTCTATCCTCAAAATTGAAGACTATCCTATCACGATTATTATCCCAAAACGCCAACGCTTCTGAAGCAGACTCAAATCGCGTCTCTTTAAAATACTCATCATTGCGATTCGAAGGCAACGGTTCAATGATGAAGTGATAAACTCCGTCCGCAGCGACCTTGTGCAAACAAATCCCCTCAGCGCGACGAATGGCCCAGCCCCTCCCTGTAAACTCGATGTACGCTTGCCTAACCGGGTCCTCTTCCTCAAGCAAATATCTCATGACCTCAAGATCGGCTACTGCCCGCTTATTCATCGTCGCGCCTCAGTGGGTTCGGCGTCCAGCTGTCGGCGGAGGCAATGTTGGCGTAGTCCGGTTCCAGACCTGGGAGCTCAATCGCCATCCGATAGCCATGCCACCAGCCGTCCGAAAACACCGGGGTTTCCCGCGCCAGGCATGGCGTATCGTTGCTGTCCGTGAATATCCCCGCTGGCCTCACCCCCATCGCGAATTCCGCCCACCGCCAAAATTCCGGAGGGTATTCCGGCGGTCCGGCAAACTCTGCGTTGTACGCTTCTACCGCTTCTCGGAAAAGCTCAAACGTCTCAGTAGACATTTGCATTACGTCGTAATCGTGCTTGTTGGCAATACTCCCACGAAGGAAAAACGTCGTTGCGCACTCTATTGGATCATACTGCGGAGCACTTGATGATATCAGGTGCACTCCGTTTGGAGCAGCATATATTTCACTGCCGTATTTCCCAAAGTCGCGGCCGCGACTTGTCTGCTCCATGATTTGTACCACAACAATGTCGCCCATCATTTGAGTCGCTTTGTAGCTTATCTTCTTCATCCT
>WJLE01000093.1 GCA_014728655.1 Candidatus Uhrbacteria bacterium | reverse complement strand
TCTAGCAGGTTGTCGGAGAGGAACACAAAAGCAAAACAAGTGATAAACTATAGGCATGGCCAGAAAATTCAAAACACCTGATTATGAATCAACGCTCAATCAAACCATCACGATAGGAGAAGCGTTGCCGCCAAACCATCTCGCACGGTTTGTGGTGGAAATCATTGCTCAACTGGACTTGAGTTCGATCTACGAGCAATTTGCACCAGTGGGCGGGGCTGCATATGCGCCGGAAATCTTGTTAGGGCTGTTGTTTTACGGGTACGCCACAGGGATATTCAGTTCCCGTAAGATTGAGCAAGGCACCTATGAGAGCATTCCATTTCGGTACATTGCGAGCGATCTGCATCCAGACCATGACACGATCGCTAACTTTCGCAAGACGTTTCTGCCAGAGATTCAGGAACTCTTTGTGCAAATCCTGCTGCTGGCAGAAGCGGCGGGGGTGCTGCAGATGGGCAACATCAGTGTAGATGGCAGCAAGGTGCATGCGGATGCATCAAAGAGCAAAGCGGTCAGCTACAAGCGGCTGGTCGAACTGGAAGCAAAACTGCGTCAGGAAGTTGCTGAGTTATTCACCCTGGGAGAGCAAGCTGACCAGGGAGAGATGCAGTTACCGGATGGCCTGGTTGTCCAAGATGAGATTGCCCTACGGGAAGAACGTTTGGCTGGACTGGCGAAAGCCAAAGCCGTCTTGGAAGCTCGCGCTCAAGAGCGATACGAAGCAGAACAAGCCGAATATGAAGCCAAGATACGAGAACGGGAAGAGAAATCCCGCAAAACGGGACGCAAACCCCGTGGCCCCAAACCCAAACCGCCTGAACCAGGGCCACAAGACAAAGACCAGTACAATTTCACCGACCCGGACTCAAGGATCATGAAAAACAGCACCAATGACGGTTTTGACCAGCATTACAATGTTCAGGTGGGCGTTGAACACGAGAGCTTCCTGGTGATCGCCAACGGGCTATCCAATCATCCTAACGATAAACAGGAGGCTGAACCAACCCTGGATGCCATTGACCCTCGCTTGGGAAAACCGAAAGCGGCAGCCATGGACAACGGGTATTTCAGCATCGCCAATATCACGGCTTGCGAACAGCGCTCCATTGAACCATTCATCGCCACTGGCAAGGAAGCACATTACTTGGACCTGGAAACCCTGCTGACTGAACCGCCAGAAGAACCCGACGCAGAGGCCAGCCCTAAGATAAAAATGAACTACAAGCTGCGGACAGAAGCTGGTCAGGCAATTTATCGTTTGCGAAAATGTACCGTGGAGCCCGTCATTGGCATTATCAAGGAAATCCTCGGGTTCCGCCAGTTTTCGCTGCGGGGTCTGCTGGCTGCTGAAGGAGAATGGTGCCTGGTCTGCCTGGCATTCAACATCAAACGACTGCACACGCTATTCCAGGCGCAGGGCTTATGGTAACCCAAGGGCTGTTTCAACGCGCCTGCTACTCGCTGAATACGCTAATTTGGTTCGCCAAAAGCCCTGTTTTCCGCTGTTTTTGGCGATTTTAGCCGCTTTTTTGCTCTGTTGGTCTATTTATGTTGTGAAAGTTCGTATCTCTCCGACAACCTGCTAGAACCAGCTAAAAACGAGCTGGTTCTTAGCTGGGTTAGGCAGTGCTCACATCTTGAAATGTATAGCCTTTTGCTCACCTGACACCTTGATTAATTTTTGCAAATCAGTTATTAGGACAATACGGCCATCATTCATCTGTTCTCAATCTTCTGTATTCATTCTTTCAAACATCTTCGCTGCTTTCTCTAGCCGCTCTATTGTTCTCTCCTTGCCGAATATGTCTATGACATCAAAGATGGGGGGGCTGACTTTTTGCCCTGTGAGTGTTTCGCGCAAGAGACTGAAAATGTAGCTTACCTTGATTTCCATGTCTTTGGCTAAATCACGCAGAGGTTTTTTGCAAGCATCGTGGGTGATCTTTGGCATCTCGTTAAAGAGATTCACCAATCGCTTTATAACCTCGATTGCTTGTATCGCACTCATTTGTTTGTTGATGATGCGGTCAGTAACCAAATTTACATCATCCTCAAAGAAAAAACCGGCCATATCACCTACATCTGTCAATCGCTTAGTTCGCGTTTGTATGG
>WJLE01000092.1 GCA_014728655.1 Candidatus Uhrbacteria bacterium | reverse complement strand
GTATTGTATCCGTCTGGTAATCTGGCGGAGGGATACCAATATGGGATTTCTAATTCTTCTATTTTGCGTAGAAGAGCTAGATCAAATGCATCGGGTGTTTTTATAAAGCGCTGTTTGCCAAAATGATAATGAATCAAAACCGGCACCTGTTTTGCTTGACTAATCGTACGATTGAATCGCTTATCAAAATAGGCATTAAGGTAAAACTAGCACATTAACAATGAGAGATAGCTTCAGCCCAATCGGTGACCCGTTGCTGTAAGACCGCATCTCGCCGATGACGCCAGCGATAGCGGCGGCGGAATTGAGATTGGCGACGTTCATAGCGTTCCCGTTCGATGGCATACTCTTTCCAACTCACCTGAGACAAACGCTCTTGCAGTTGCTCCGGAGAAATCGCGTCAATTTGGAAAACTGCCCAAGCCCCGCGTCGCAGCAAGGCTTCGCGCAATTCGCTGAAGCCCAATTGCCGTCTCAATTGGCGCTTGGTCTGACCATAAAGGCTCTCGTGCTCGTTGTTTGTTGCTGGCAAGCCAACGATGTTATAGCAGTGAAACAGCCCGGACCAGTATCGCTCGCTGACATCCAAGAGTCCATTTCGGAACTGGGTCATCCAGGGGGAGAGATGCTGCAAGTCAGCCAAGTGGCCCAGATAATAAGCCAGGTTCAGGGCCACAGTATCCCCCGCCTCTCCTTTTTCCTCTGGCGTCGGCAAGGGACTACTCAGAATGGTGGCTAGGTCATCTACCCAGTCAACGGCTTGTTTGACCTCGGCAAAAGCCGGGTCGTAGGCAGGCAAGATACGGTCCAGGACGGTGTGCCAATGGCGCAAATAGGGGTCATCTGCAAGGCTCAAACAGTGGGCCAGGGTCTCTCGCAAGGCGCATAGATCGTCAAACATCGGCAGCCCCGCCAGGATGAAGGGGGCTCGTCCCTTCCTGGATAGGGCATACTGGAGGTCCAACGCCAACTCCCTGACCACCCCGCTCCGGCTGATTGGTTGCTCCGCCTGGGCCGGGGGCTCTACTTCCGTCAACGCCACTCCGGTCACAAGCTGAGGGGGAAAAAGCTGATTCCTCGGCATCAGATAGCACTTCTCCCATACTCTGGCGGATCTCCTGGCGGATTTTCTGGCGCAACTCCGTCTTGAGCGCCATATCACGCTCATAGATGGGCTTGGTGCCATTGCCCAAGTAGTGTGATTGGCACCATTGGTGGGGCACGTCGGGCAACTTCTCTTGCAGGGCTTTCCTGACACAGCCTTGCTTGTCACTTACCGTGGCCAGGATCGGCAGCCCCAACTCCACCACTGGCTCCAGCAACGCCCCTAGCGTCTGGTAATTCACCCGCGGTAGCCACCCGACCACCAGGACCACTGCCGCCTGGACCTCTCGCACTACCCACAGTTGTTCCGATGCCCCTTCCGGCTCCAGCCCATCGATACTAATAATCAAGCCTCCCCGTTCGGCCACAATAGCCTGTAACTGCTCCACCTCCAGCCGTTCTGCACACGCCATTAGCACCTGATAGCGGGCATAGAGGTGATCTACCTCTCGCTCGGAAATCTGCACCCCCTGCTCCCGCAAGCGGGCGTGTATCTGCTGACGATTCAAGTGCTCCTTGTCCCGCCACCAACCGATCTGGACAATCACGTCCAAGCCGTATGTGCATTCTGGTACGGTCACCATCCAGGCCGCAGCCGAGGTATACACCTGCCCCTGGTGCTGACAGTGCCAGTTGACGCATTCTTTAGCCCGACTGGCCACATACACCACCTTATCCAGCTGTTGCACTGTCTTGCGCCACTGATAGTGACGACGCGCTTGCAGCCGTTCACCACAGTGGGGGCACTCATCTATCTCTGGATTGTAAATGTGCCGTTCTTCTACTTTTAGATGCTTACGTGTTTTCGCCATCGCCGCTGATCTCCTTGCTCTTTGATGTCAGCGGTCCATATTACCACAATTCTATACTTGTGCCACTTTTTCCTTAATGCGTTTATTGATTACCAATCCCAATAACAGTGAACAAACCGAGTTGATGCAAGACCTGACC
>WJLE01000091.1 GCA_014728655.1 Candidatus Uhrbacteria bacterium | reverse complement strand
GGCTGAGGGCTGAGGGCTGAGGGCTGAGGGCTTTAGAATTATCACTCATCACTCAAACAACAGCACTCAGTACGATCTACCTTTTTCAATCTTCACCACCTCCGCATGCACCACCGTGCCACGTTCCGCGTCCACCGCATCCACCACCACCGCTTCGAAGCGCGTATTAAACGTAAAAAAGCGATGTGCGAAGTAGGTAAATGCCGCAACCAGGAAGGCCGTGCCAATGAGAACGGCAAAGTCATACCAGCCCAACAGCTCATGCCCGACATAAAATAGCCCTCCATGCAATCCCGAACCGAGGAAAACCACGATGATATAACGTGCCAGCATCCGACTACTGAACGCCCTGGTCTGGAATGTCCATGCTCGATGTAACGAAAAGTTATAGATACTTGCCAATGCGATCGCGATTACCGCTTCCAAGGTCCGATCCCCGCTTACCCAAAGAACCCTGGATAGTAGTGCGTAAATGGCGGCGTTAACACCAAGGGACGAAATGCCAACGATCCCGAACTTAAACACGTTCCAAAACTCGCTCCAAAGACGCTCCCAGCCGATCAGATTAATGAGGCCACGAATCATATTGTTTCACGGATAATTCCTCCGTATAACGTCCGGACGAAAGGATCAACGGGGACTGCTCAAGCAGCTCAAACGAAACCGCTTCCCATCCCGTCTGACCCAATGATTTGTGGTGTAGTGCTTTGGTCCCCGCCGTTCCACTAAACACCAGATACATGCCATCCGGGCGCAGCATCTTTGCAACCGCCCAGCGCCCTACCGTTTCCACCCCAAAGGGAAATGCGGAGACCAACTGCTCTCCCCGGACGTTCGTGATGACCAACCGACCACCACTCATCCGCGGAGCAAACGCCGCCTCGTTATCAATCTCTAACAGATCCAGTCCAAGGTGATAGTCCGGTCCGTACGGCAGGATCGGGTGCACCGTTTCCTGGCCGTCAATGCCCCAGGCATTCCCGCCGTTCGGATCTGCAATCACAAACCCGTCATGCACACCCGCTACCAGGGCGCCATCTGTAATCGGTCCAGGGAAAAGGCCCTGAGAACGAAACTGTCCGTCTCGCCCCAACAGCACCCATTCAGGAATCGTTCCACTTGCGGGAACAACGGCAATTTCCGGGATGCCATCCTGATCCGGATCGGTAAAGGCCACGTGTGCTCCACGAAGATCCTCCGTTCCGAACGGCGCAACCGTGATCATCTCCGTCGGTGTTAACAGGCGCACGCGCGTCGGCTGTCCGGGCAGGGTTGCCTGGAGCTCCAGCTGTGTCACCTCCTCCGGCTGGTAACGGTCTGACAGTGCGAGTGCGGCATTTAGCCGGCCACTACCTAAGCCTCCGATAAAACGCCGATCATTCAGATCATCGATCGGTTCCGCGGTCTGCATGATCCGTTCCCGCAATTCGGTGACACCCCAGTTTGGATACTTAGACTTGAGTAGCGCTGCCAAACCGCTGACGACCGGAACGGCTAACGAGGTTCCGCTGTAACCGCCCGCGTACGCCGGAGCGATCATGACTCCATGTGGACCGCGCTCAATCGGTCGCGCGGCAAAGATGGGCTGACTGGGCGCCGAGATATCGACACAGCTGCCATAGTTGGCATATTGCGCCTTACGATCACGCGCATCCGTACCGGTGACCGCAAGCACGCCGAAGATATCACTCTCCCCCGAACAGGCGGGGTATACCGGAGAAAGACTCAGATCCGCACCCTCCACCAACTCGGCGTTCCCGGCAGCGGTCACGACGAGCACCCCGTTGGCGCGCGCATAGGCCAGCGCCTCATCGAACTGAACGTCGTCAATCGATCCCTCGATGCTTAAGTTGATGATATCTGCCCCGTTTTGTACGGCATAATACACCGCGTTCGCCACATCGGCCGTATCCCCCACCCCTTCTTCGTTCAACGCCACGAGTGACATGATCTTCGCCTCCCAGGAGATTCCGGCGATTCCCAAACCGTTATTTCCTCGCGCAGCTATGATCGATGCAACAAGCGTCCCGTGAATGAGCGCTTCATCCGTGAGCGCATCCCCCCAAGGACGAACGTCGTTATTCTGAAGGACGAAGTTCCAACCTTGAACATCATCTATGAATCCGTTCTGATCGTCATCTAGCTGATTACCGGGAATTTCGCCCGTGTTCGACCACATATTCTGAGCAAGGTCTTCATGATAGATATCGATCCCCGTATCGATCACAGCAACCACTACGCTGGGGGACCCGGTCGTCTCCTCCCAGGCCTCCTCCATGCCGATCTTCGTTAGATACCACTGCTCATCGTAATACGGATCGTTAGGTACAAACGCCTGCGCGGATGGAGCAAATGCAAGAACCATCAGGCTACAAACGATGATGAGGGAGTGAAACCGCCTATTCATGTCAGCGAAGTTTAGCATTTACACGGAGTTCCGTCATTTATGCACCGGATGACGAACCATTGCCAAAACCCCTAAAAACGGGGTAATCTCCACCCAACATGTATCGAAACGCATTAAATGTAAAGCGTTTTCTCCTACTACTGGGAGATTTGGTCGCCATGCAAAGCGCCCTTGTCCTGACGTTGTTCTTGCGATACGGCGAAATCACGCAAACCACATGGAACCTGCATGAACTTCCCTTCATGATCGTTTCGGTACTATGGATCGTAAGTCTGTTTGTCACGGGACTGTATGATATCTCCAAGGCCCGCAACACCCTAAATTACTTCCGGACGTTTGTGGAAGGAATGGCGGTGAACCTACTCATCGCCGTCGCGTTTTTCTATCTCCTTCCGTTCTTCAGCATCGAGCCGCGCACGAACCTGATCTACTTTTTCGTCATCTCGCTGTTACTCATCTATCTTTGGCGCCTGGCCTTCAACCGCTTCATCGCGAAGCATCTGTTCAAATCGCGCCTCCTTTACGTCGGACCTGCAGATGACGCCGTCGTCCTACGAAATCTCATCGCAGAAAGCACGTTGGGATTCGAACTTGCCACGATCCTCCACACCACGCCGAGAGCGGTGTATGAACAGGACGGGATCAACTGGATGAATACGATTGACGACCTTCCACGCCTGATCGAGCAGGAACGCATCAGCGCCGTCGTACTCGGACACGGGATCGAAGGATATCCGGTTTTGCGTGAAGCGCTGTACCGATCGCTCTATACCTCCGTGGCATTGATCGACCGTCAGGAACTGGAAGAGACCCTCACCGGCCGTATCCCGCTGGCGAACGTGAACAAATCCTGGTTCCTCCGACACCTGCGCGAGTCCGAAAAGATGTGGTTTGAATCCACCAAACGCGGGATGGATATCCTGACCGCCATTCCGTTCGCGCTTCTCTCCGCTGCGCTTCTTCCGGTTGTCGCAGCGGTAATCAAGCTATCGTCCCCCGGACCCGTATTCTTTACCCAGGATCGTGTTGGAAAACACGGAAAGACGTTCCGGATGATCAAGTTCCGCACCATGCGTCAAGATGCGGAAAAGGACGGTGCGCAGTTCGCCACTCAAGGAGACCCGCGCATCACCAAGATTGGAAAATTCCTGCGTGCATCCCGCATCGATGAGCTTCCGCAGATCTGGAATGTCCTCATGGGTGATATGACGTTTGTGGGACCGCGGCCGGAGCGTCCGGAGTTCGTGAACCAACTCACGGAACAGATGCCCTATTACGCCCTGCGTCACCTGACGCGTCCGGGACTCACCGGATGGGCGCAGGTGCGCTTTCGATACGCCTCATCGCTGGAAGAGAACCTGGTGAAACTGCAATACGACCTCTTTTACGTCAAACACCGCTCGCTCGTCTTAGACGCAGCGATCCTACTGAAGACAATCAATACCGTCATTCGACAACAGGGCACGTAGTTTGTATCTGATCTTTGGTATCTTGTATCTGGTAAGAAGGAAGAAAAATGCGGAACGTTACGGATCTTCGGGCATGGCAAAAAACTCATCGCCGGTACTTAACATGTACCATCTGACCAAAAATTCCGTCAGAAGCGTGGTTTGGTTTAACAAGTCAGATGCGACGAGCTGCGGTTTCGATCCCCTCGAATATTGCCGAAGGATTTCGTCGTCGCACAAATGCAGACCAACGCCAGTGCGATTTTGTTGCAAGCGAATCAATGACCGAACTACAACGTCAACGATGAATCGCACGCGATCTCGGCGATATCAATCCTGAGTGTTGCAAGTAAAAACTGGAAATGACGATCAAAGCACACCGGCAGGTTAACGGCTTGAGCAATGTTGTATCAATATACCAGATAGAAGAGATCCAATACCAGACTCAATACCCTCACGATAGCTCCATCCCCCAATACTGGATCAGATCCTCAAACCCGCGATCAAAATCAATCTCCGGCTCCCAATCTAGCAGTTCTTTTGTTTTGGTGATATCTCCGAGGGAATGTTTTGGATCCCCCGGTCGAGGATCCAAATACTGGATGGGATGGTTAAACCGTTTCGCGATGTGGTTGATACTCACACTCGATGCACCGCTGACATTAACCACCTCTCCCTTTCCCACTGTTTCGGAATGCATGGCCTTAATGTTCGCATTCACCACATCGTCCACATGACAGAACGAACGTGTCTGCTCCCCATCGCCGTAGATGGTCAGGGGCTTGCCGTCCAGGTATTGCTGCTTGAAGATGGACATGACCGTCACGTATGCTCCCCCCTCCGCCATATGCGGACCATACACATTAAAGTAGCGAAGACTCACCGTTTCTAATCCGTACAAATCAGCGAAAAGCGTTCCGTAATACTCCCCGATCAACTTCTGTAATGCATAGGGACTGAGGGGATCCGGCTTCATCTCCGTATGCTGTGGGAGGCTTGGATTCCCTCCGTAGGCAGAGGAGGATGCGGAATAGACAACGCGCTTCACTCCGGCATCGCGAGCTGCGACAAACGTATTCAACGTAGAAAAAATATTGTTCTTGGACGATTCAATCGGATGCTCCACGGAATACGGAACTCGTGGCATGGCCGCCACATGAAAGACGCCATCCACGCCTTCGAACTTGTCACGAATCGCATCTAAGTCACATAAATCGACTTCGTAAAACGCTACACCTTCTGGAAGATTCTCACGCTTCCCGGTGGAAAGGTTATCTAAAATAATGACCTCGTGACCGTCGCGAAGCAAGCGCTTCGCAAGCGTGGATCCGATGAAACCGGCTCCACCGGTCACGAGGTATTTTGACATAGATTGGGGTTAGTCCTTATTCGGACGATCGGGCGACCCCTCCTTCCAGGAGATGTCGACGCCTTGGCGCTTGAGTAGCGCATTGTTGTAGTCTTCCGCCGCTTTCAGGACGGACAGATCCACACCGCACCGCTCCGCAAGCTGTAACACAGCGCGCGTATCCTTCGGGAGACATTTCCCTCCATATCCACGATAGCCTCGGTGTTTGACGACTAGATGCTGACGACCGATCCAGGGCTCTGCGCCAACGCAATCAAGGATGTGATCGTAATCGACACCAAGCTCCTGACACAGATCGTACATCTGGTTGGCGTATGTCACCTTGAGCGCATAGAACGCATTCCCGAAATACTTCACAAGTTCAGCCGTCTCCGCCGAGACAACGCGCTGGAACCCCGCCTTTGGCAGGATCTGAAGCACGGACATGGCATCCTGCTGGCTCTGCTCCGTATACCCCACGATCTGACGCTCAGGATGGAACGTGTCCCATTCGGCACGTTGTTCCGTGAGAAACTCCGGATTAAACAGGAAGCGATGTTGCGGATATTCCGCCTGGAGCTTGTCCGTGGTTCCCGGAAGTACTGTGGACTTGATGACGATGATCTTACCGGATTCAGGGATCGCTTGGATCGCTTCCTTAAGATAGGAAGTGTCGAACCCGCGCTCGTCGAGGTAAAAGGGCGTTGGGACCGCCAAGAACAAGATGTCTGCGGATCGGAGAACCGCTGTATCCATGTGACCCTTCGGAGGATCGTAGCAGCCGACTTCTACACCTTCGGATGCAAAGTACTTGTGTAGATTGCCACCGACCATGCCGGTGCCCATGATGGCGATTCTCTTCATTGTCATATCCTCTTGACTGTTTCCAGTAGGACGATCCTGACATACTACACCTAAAAATGCAACGGATTAAGCTAAAAATACTGGTAGCCAAGCCCAATAAACGCGTGTAAGCTTAAGGTCACATGAAACTGCCCTATCAGAAGCGGCTAGCGGACCAACTCACGAAAACCTTGCGCCTGGATGTTCGTTTTTATGGACGCGCCATGTCCTGGTACTCCATCTCTCATGCGAGCGCATTGCTACGCGGAATCGCAACGACCTGGCTCATGGCGCTCCTGTTACCCGTTGAAGTCTTTGGGCAGTTTCGTTACTTACTTGCTCTATTTGGTCTTGCAGGAATCTTTTCTTGGTCTGGGATGAATAATGCCGTCATACGCGGGATCGCTAAGGGAGATACGATCATCGCGCGTGCCGCATTGAAAAAAATTTTAACGGTGGCACCTTATGGATCTATCGGATTGCTCCTGATGGCATTGAACCGCTGGGCTATCGGACAGATTGAGATCGCACTCGGACTGGTCGTTGCCGCCATCGCCTTTCCAATTTTTAGCGTTAGTAGCATCTACAGCAACATCCTAACCGCACAGGAAAAATTAAAAACCTTAGCCATCATCAATACGACAATCAATCTGATTGTCGCAGTTGCTTTTCTAGTTGGTATCCTAATCACCAAACAGCTCTTTATCCTGACCCTGATCTATTTTGGAATCGAGGCTAG
>WJLE01000090.1 GCA_014728655.1 Candidatus Uhrbacteria bacterium | reverse complement strand
GAGATCCTCGTTTTTCATTACAAAAACGCCCCATGTTTAGGGCGTTTCTGATGGCGGAGAGGGAGGGATTCGAACCCTCGATACCTTGCGGTATGCTTGCTTTCCAAGCAAGTGCACTAGACCTCTATGCGACCTCTCCGTCGTTGATTGCCGGCAGAGAATACGATATCTGAACAGATTATTCAAGCCCTGTCATTCCTCAAGCTAGGTGGTACAATAGATCCAATGAAAATCACTTCCCTGCGTTGGATTGCGCGTGTGATTAGTATCCTGACGATCGGATGCTTCCTGATGTTTTCGCTGGATGAACCGATCTTCTCGATCGGATTTCTCATCCATAACATCCCCACCATCTTACTAGCCATGGCGCTAACCGTGGCATGGAACAACGAACAGCTGGGCGGTGCGCTTTTTATCATCCTAGCCTTTGGAACGATCTTCCAGTTCAACACCTACCGAGAGCTCCCGTCGTTTCTGATCATCACGCTTCCGCTCCTCCTCATCGGCTCCCTCTTTTTTATAAGCACCGCCCTGGAACCGAAACCGACGAAACCTCATGCCCATCAAGCCTAATTGCGACTGTTGCCAGAACGCGTTGGAAGAGTTCGGTGACATCTCGCTCAGCCCTCCGGACGAGGAGCAGAAAGTGGTGAAGCTACATCGCTGTATCAACTGTTATGAAGAAGTCCTAGCTCAGATCAAAACACGATATGCCAAAAATTGAACCGAGCATACCTGCATTTTCTGCGGAGCGACAGCCAAAACAAGAACTGAACTTTTTCACAGATCGTCATGGAGTATTAAATGCACTCAAACGCATGGAGGGTGAGGAATGGCTCGATCCGTCATACCAAAATCAGCATTATCTGATCGACGCATTGAAACGCGCAGAAGCCGGGGAAGGTGCGGTTTTTTCGGGTCTGCACGGAAGACGGGATTATGTCATCTATCCAAATGGAAGTATCGCCCTCATCGAAGAATCGGCACGACCGGAAGAAATAGATCAAGCCCGTACGCTTGGCATTCCTACGGATATCGATCTCATCAAACAACGGGAACAACAAGAGAAAGAACGTGAACTGAACTTAAAAACAAATCACGAAGCAACCATACAAGCGCTCATCCAAATGGAGGGAGCGGAATGGGCCACCCCGGAATGGCAGCAACAACAGGTCGGCGATGGGTGTCGCATTCAAGATGCGATCGATGGTTTAGAGCGTGGTGACATCGGGATGGTGATTCACGGCAAAGGTGGACTACACCGCTATCACGTAAACAAAAACGGAGACATCTCGCTTAGCGAGATGCACAGCAGTCCCCATGCACAGGAGCGAGCAAAAAAACTCGGTTTCAAGGTCGAATAAGACCCTCCTTCCCAAAATCCAAAAAACCATCCACAATGGGATGGTTCTTTCAACCAAGGAGCGTGAAGATGGATGATCCGGAGGATCGATCCCCGCTACAAAAAAGCAAGCTCATTCTGGAGTTCTGGGAAAAGCTGGATGAGTTGGGTCCGGAAAAACTCGAACGCCTCAACCGCCATTTTGGCATCGTGAAACTGTTGGCCTCGAGTCAGCCCACGTTCGTTGCAGCTGCGTATGCCGTACCGATCACCGCACCACTGGATGTGAAATCCGTAATCCATCGCCTGCAGATCCGAACGCGAATCCGTGACCGGTTTTTCAAACGACACACCCCTCCTCCACTTCAACCGCGGATTGCAACCATGTATCTGGTCACATTGCCCTCTAGTGTTCCGACAGATGAGATCGACGAACAGATGCGCCAACACGGACTCCAAAAGGGAGATCTCTCTCACCTCCTGGCATTCATCAACGCGAATCCGTGCGCCGTGTGCGATGAGCGAATCATCTGCTTTGAGGACGTCACCATGCTTGCGAGCAAAGCGGTTCGACGCGTTCCCTGCAGTGTCGTACGGGACTCGAAGAGGCGGATGCTGCTCCGCATACATAAACCGAACTTCTGGCTAAAAGAAGCGTCGGATCAGGATCCACTTCCGCCACGTCATCAATTTTTGGCTGTCCCCGATCTACGGGCGCGTGCCAAAAACACACCCTCTCCGTCTTGAGAGGG
>WJLE01000011.1 GCA_014728655.1 Candidatus Uhrbacteria bacterium | reverse complement strand
TGATCAGCGCGGATCTGGAAACAAGGAAAAAGAGTAACAGGAAAGCTGCAATAAACAGTCCGATTTTTATCACAAAGTTCTCATCTCCAAACCCGATCTCATAGGCTTGAATATTTTGTAACAACGGTGCGTTCCCAACGACGGCCAGAGCCATATAACTGCTGATCAATACGATGATCACGCGATCTCTTCCCATTGAAAGCCCGTACAGGAGTGCACCCACGATAAAAAACAGTGCGATAAACAAGTCCCACGTCGGTACGGCCCAGTTAATCTGCTGAAGGAATTCCATAGAGCTAGATTATACCAGGCTCGGTTCGGAAACCTAAAGGCCCGCTTTTTTCAGTTCCTCTAGAAGCGTTTTCTGTTCACGAGATAGCTTCTGGGGTATATCGGGGTTCAATGTGACCAACTGATCGCCACGTCCGCGTCCATGTAAATAAGGAAAGCCCTTGCCTCGCAATTTAAAGATCGTTCCCGTCTGCGTACCCGAAGGGACACGAAGCTCTACGTCCCCTTCCATGGTTTTTACATCCACCACGCCTCCGATCATCATGGTACTCACGGGCGCAAACGCCGTTAGATGCAAATCATTCCCCTGCCGGATGAACTCCGGATCTTTATTCAGACGCACATGTACATACAAATCCCCCGTTCCCCCTCCGTGTGGCGCTGTTTCTCCCGCACCGGAAACACGAACCGTTTCTCCGTCATCAATCCCTCCGGGGATTTGGATTTCCAACGTCTTCGTCTGTGTCGTCACTCCTGCGCCCTGACACTGTCCACAAACGCGCTCCGGTTTCTGACCCTTTCCGTGACAGTCGCTGCAGATACTTGTATTTTGAAACATCCCGAACGGCGTCCGCTGCGCACGTACCACTTTGCCGGTACCATTACATGTTCCGCACGTCACCGTCTTGGAATCCGCATGTGCACCGCTTCCTTTGCATTGCTCACAGGTGGTCTGTACGCGTTGCGTAATCGTTTTTCGGATCCCATCATAGGCCTCCTTCAACGTCAACTGAATCGTGGTTTCCATATCACGACCGCGACGTGTCCTCGTTCCTCCGGTGGTCGCTCCACCAAAACCGAACATGGATCCCAGAACGTCTCCGAGATCCCCCAAGTCCTCCATATTAATATTCATGCCATCAAAACCGCTGAATCCTCCAAACCCACCTGCACCGCCAGCACCACCTTGAAACGCCGCGTGTCCGAACTGATCATAGGTTGCACGTCGCTTTTCATCTCCCAGAACCTGATAGGCTTCGTTTACCTCCTTAAACTGCTTTTCATCCCCCCCTTTATCCGGATGCAACGCATGCGCCTTTTTTCGAAAGGCGCGCTTGATTTCATCCTGGCTTGCGCTTTTAGAAACGCCAAGCACTTCATAATAGTCCCTTGCCATGGTTATGGTTCCAGCGGCGTTAACTGACGTTGCGTTAAATCAAGATCGTATGGCTGACCATATAGAAGAATGCTGAACCCCTCACGTTCCAAATCCTGATCGCTGGGAAGTAGGAATAGGGGATCGATTTTTTCTTCGGCGGCACGAACCATAGAGCCAATCTGGCGAATGGTTTCTTCGTCCATCCGCTGGTAGACCTCTGTAGGATTTTCCGGATCACGCAACACGATCTTTTCCGGGATGATCCGTCCGTTCTCATACTGTCCATCGATCCACAAACTGAGCAGATGTCCACTACCACGTATTTGTAGTTCGGCGAAATCGTAACCAAGATCCTGTTCAATCAACAATAGTGGAAATAGTGCTCCGTTCTGCAAATCCAGCCGATGACGTTCAACCGTCGTATAGTTCATGAGTGTCCAGGAGGTGGCAATCACGGCAGTACGGTTCGAATCAAATGACTCGACACCTGCAAATCCTGCAAGCCGATTCCCCCAGAGTAACAGCGTCGTTCCTTCACCGGAGACGCGATAGAGTCCACAATATTGATGACGTTGTATGCTACATTGAATCACTTCTTCCGGATCATTCATGATGGGTGCAGCAAGGATCAGCGCCTCCCCCTTTGAATCGGGAATCGGATAACGCTCCACCTCCTTGAGTGCCCCTTGCTGAAATGCTTCCAGCAATGCCGTCTCAACCTCGTCCTCCGTAGCATTCGAGGAGAGTTCCGGAATTTCTTCTACTCGTACGAATTGCTGTTCCGCAGGCGGTTCAAACGGTTCACTGGATTGGGGTCCGAAGGTACTAAACCAATACACGCCCCCTGCAATCATGAGGAGACTGATAACGACTGCGAGAACGCCATCACGAGAGATCTGGTCTTTCCATGCCATAACGTTAGATCATGTTCGCATGCGTCAGATACCATCGGTCTTCCAAAATCATCTCCAGCTGTACCGCAGCCTTGTTCTGCATCTTGCGTGCCATGGGAAGTACATGGTAATTCGCACGTTTCCACCAATCCGGAAAACGATCCGAAGCGATCGCAATACACTCATGCCAGGATCGCAAATTATCCAATGTATCCGCACATTTGATCACCCGTAAGACTTCCGGCCCCCTGGAAATGCGTTTCAGATATACCTCATGGGATTCACTTCCTTTCCACATCGTCATTCCATCCACCAATGCACCCACCTCCGAACCGAACGCATCCTTCACTTCTTTAATGGTCGTTTGCGTATCTTCAACCACATCATGCAACAATGCGGCCGCGATAACCGCACCCTCCCGCTGCTGCCATTCGTCCATGAGGATGTTAGCCGTACGCAGTAGGTGTAGCAGATACGGTGATCCACCAAGGCGCTGATGCGGTTCATGTCGAGACTCCGAAAACGCTAGCGCTTTGGAT
>WJLE01000089.1 GCA_014728655.1 Candidatus Uhrbacteria bacterium | reverse complement strand
GGGTACGGGGGCTTGGAGCATTGGTAAAGAGGGACGGCATTAACGTAAACGGCGGTGGAAAGTGGATGGTAACACGAGAAGTGACATGCTTCCCCATCGCTCCCAGTCCCCGTCCTCGGGGACGGCGTCAGCGTGAACAACGGCAATGAAGCAGAGAGGAGTGCGCGTGAGACGCTCAACTCCTCTACTGCTCCCCGTCCGTGGGACGGCGCTAGCAAAAAAAGGGAGTTGCGCAGAAGCCGCCCCCGAGTTACCCGCAGGGGGGGCTCTGAGCGTTTGCTTCCCCCCTCGCTCCCCGTCTCGGGGACGGGGAGCGGGGTTAGCAATGATCGATACAAGAGAAAAAGAGTTGCGCAGAAGCCGCCCCCGGGGACGGGGGCTGGGAGCATTTGTAAAGAGCCGATGTAAAAAAGCGGGCGCTCAGAGAGCTCATGAGGAACGTCCGGCCGGGGCGAATGATTGCATGGTTTAGTTAGGAGGAGCGATAATGGCCAAAAAGCACGATAATGTCAACACCGGCGGTGGCTCGTACATCAATGGTGACGTCCACGTTCACGGCGGCGACTTTGTGGGACGGGATCAAGGTAAGGCCGGAAGGTTGCCCTCACTAGATCTTGATAGCCCTGAGACAGAAGCCGCCCGCCAACGCTACCGCGAGGCGCTGCGGGAGCGGTACAACGTCGCGCATACGGCGGGTTTTCTGGAGGCTATCGCCAAAAACGAGCGAATTGGCAATCCCAAGCGTCTGACGTTGTTGGGAGAGCACGGCGTTTACGTCCCCCTGACTTTGGATGCACCCGGCGCCGGGCGGGCAAAACGCGCCCAGCAGCTTTCGACTGCCCAGGGGGATCTCGAAGAAATTGAGCGGGAGACAAAACCGCTTTCGCTGGGTGAAGCCTTGGAATTGCCCCAGAACTTGGCCCTCATTGGCAAAGCGGGGAGTGGTAAAACCACGTTGTTGAAAGTTGTCGCCAGTGCGCTAGCTTCCGAGCATCCCCATCAGCTTGCCCCGGAGTTGAGCAACGCTATTCCCATACCTGCTCCCCTCCCCATCTTCCTGCCCCTGCGGCTGTTTGAGTACGCATGCCGACCAGAGGATGCGGAGTATCAGCGCTGTCTTTCCGATCTGCTCCGTTTCGTGGATGACTGGTTCGTGCAACGATTAGCATTGGATGAGCTGCCGGATCGTTTCCTCTCGGAACACATACGCCAGGGGCGCGCGTGGTTGCTGTTGGACGCTCTGGACGAGGTCCCCGAGCCTGATCAGCGCAAGAACATCAGGAACGTCATCAATACCCTGGCTGATCGATTCCCCAAAACACGTGTGCTGGTCACTGCGCGGGTGAAAGCCTATGGTGCAGCGCGTCTGAGCGACCGCTTCCAGGTCTTAACTGTGCGTGATCTTGAGGAGGAACAACGCACGCACATGGTGCACCTGCTCTATGAGAACCTGGAAGTCCCCAACGCCGACCAGGTTGCAGAGGACTTGATCACGCGCTTCGCCAGTTCGTCTGACCTGCAAGAGTTAACGCGCACACCGGTGATGGTTTGGACGGCGGCGATTGTGCACACCAGCAAAGGACGATTACCGGAGAGCCGCGCAGCGCTCTACCATGCCTACGTTGACATCCTGCTGCGTCACTCCTTGAAACAGTATGAGGGGAACATCGATGCTGTTCGGGAATTGACGGAAGGGCAGGGCTTCACATTTTCCGAACGACGAGAGTACCTGACCTACGCGGCTTTCGAAGTGCATCGCCGGCTGGCTCCTACCACGGGGCAATTCGAGAGGCAACTTGTCTTCGTGGGAGAGCGTGACCTGACCGATGACATTCTCGCGCCTTACTTTGAAGAAGAGTTTGGAGACACACCACGTGTCGCCCGGCGTAAGGCTCGTCAGTATCTCAATCTGATGGTCGAACACAGTGGGCTGATCGTACAGACCGAGGAAGGATACGCTTTTGGTGACCACCTGACGATGCAGGAATTTCTGGCAGCGTGGCACCTGGGGGAGAGTTATCGCTATCCGGATTATGCCGCGCAGTTGCCCGAGATGATCGAGAACCCGTGGTGGCGGGAAGTGCTGCTGCTCGCGACCGGTTATCTGGCGGAGACCCGTAGTTCAGACGCCTATCGGT
>WJLE01000088.1 GCA_014728655.1 Candidatus Uhrbacteria bacterium | reverse complement strand
GTTGGAAAAGGTCGTTGTTGGGAAGATACAGGAGATCAACAAGCATCCAAACGCGGATAAACTCAAGCTCGTCATCGTCGACATCGGCAGTAAGAAACTGGAGATCGTCTGTGGCGGTACGAACCTGGAGGACGACCAAGTCGTTGCCGTGGCACAGATCGGAGCGCAGGTACTGTGGCATGGCGAAGGGGAGCCGGTGAAGCTCGAACCGGTGGAAATTCGTGGCGCAAAGAGCGAAGGGATGATCTGTGCGGCGAACGAGATCGGACTAGCCGATGCATTCCCGCATGAGGATCGTGAGATCCTGGATCTTGGCAAGGGGATTCCGGGTATGAAGGTTAAACTCGGAACACCGCTTGCGGATGCACTCGGTCTATCCCATGACGTCGTCATGGACATCGAGGTCACCTCTAACCGTGTGGATGCCATGGGGATGGTGGGATTGGCGCGAGAAGCCTCTACCATTCTTGGCAAGAGGTTCCTCTGGAAGCCTGCGACGATGGCGTCGCAGCCAAAAGTCAACAGTCAAAAGCCAACGGCCGGCGTCTCTGTCACGGTTCATGACAAGAAATTATGTCCTAGATACATGGCCGTCCGCATTCAGGGCGTGAAGAACGGCAAGAGCCCTTGGTGGATGAAGCAGCGATTGATGTCTGCGGGACTGAACTCGATCTCTGCGCTCGTCGACATTACGAACTACGTGCTACTGGAGCATGCACAGCCCATGCACGTGTTTGATGTTTCCAAACTGAAACAGGGGAAGCGGGGTCCGGAGATTCACGTGCGGCTTGCGACCGCGAAAGAGAAGATGAAAGCGCTCGATGGCCATGCGTACCAGCTGGACGACCGGTCACTGATCGTCGCAGACGCAGAGCGTCCGGTTGCAGTAGCGGGTGTGATGGGCGGGGAAGCTACGGGTGTGGATGAGAACACGGAGGAGGTGATCCTCGAATGTGCCACGTTCGAACCGGTTTCCGTGCGCCGCACGGCACGACGGTTGAACCTGTATTCCGATTCCCAGTTACGGTTCGAAAAGGGGCTTTCTACGGAAGCGGTGCCGGATGCCATGGCACGTGCGGTGGAGCTTACCTTGGAGCTTTGTGGTGGAACGGTGGTAGATGTCGAAGATATCACCAGTGGGAAGTACAAACCGAAGCAGTACAAGATCGATGTGAAGACCGTGAACGAGCGAATTGGTGTAGAGATCACACAGAAGCGTCAGGTGGAGATATTGGAGAACCTTGGGTTCAAGGTGAAAGTCTCCAAGGGTACGATCACAGCAACCGTTCCCTGGTGGCGAGATCATGACATCGAGGACGGGATGGATCTGGTCGAGGAGATCGCACGCGTCTATGGGTACGAAAATATCCCGCCGGAATTGCCGATTGGTGAACCATCCAATCGATTGGACGAGGGTATGCTGGAACTAGAGGGTCGTATGAAGGAACTATTGCAGGGCGCGGGACTCACGGAAACCTATTCCTACAGTTTTGTGTCAGAGGAGCTCAATCAAAAGGCGAATTATTCGACCGATGCCTGTTTGAAATTGCTGAATCCACTGACCGATGAGTATGCCTACATGCGCACATCCTTACTTCCTTCTCTACTGCAGGTCATAGCGGATAATCAGGATCGTTTTAAGGAGCAGGAACTGTTTGAGCTATCCAACGTTTACTACCGTCGTGGAAAAAACTGGAAGGAGCTCCCGGATGAGCAACCGGAGCTTGGATGTGCCTACCTCAAGGGTGAGGATAGTTTTAGGTATGCCAAGGGTGTTGTCGAGCATCTGCTCGATCGATTGGGGATCGAAGGGTTGAGTTGGGCGCGCTTCTCGGAGTCGGGATTCTGGCATCCGGGACGTTCGGTCCAGGTCTTTAAAGATAAGCATCTCCTGGCAACGATCGGAGAGGTCTCTCCACAGATCCTCGAAGCGTTTAAGATCGAAGGACGTGTCGCGATGGTGGATGCGCCACTGCAGGCGCTGATTCGTTTTGCGACGGATCGCAGAAGCTACACGGCTCCAAACCCGTTCCCCGAGTCGAAACGTGACCTAGCCGTGATCGTGGATGACGGCGTGGAGTATGATGATTTGGTACGTGAAATTTGTAATACCGACAAGCGGATTACGGACGTGCGTTGGTTTGATACGTATCGCGGGAAGGGTGTGGACGAAGGGAAGAAATCCGTTGCCGTGCACCTCACCATCTCCAGTCCCGAAAAGACGCTGATTGCAACGGAGGTGGATGGTATTTTGGAACGGATTACCCTACGTCTAGCAGAACAGTTTAACGCCACATGGCGTTAACAGCCCCGTTTCTGAAAAATCGTTTTGATCTGGTATCATGGACGGTAGTTCATGGCTTTTCGGAGTGCGGCTACGCGCTGGATCATTAACATCCTAATTCTCGCAAGTATGATTGCGGGGATTTTGAACGTTTGGCTGATCTCACGGCAGCAGAACGTCGTGCTGGATACGAACTCGATTACGAGTACTATCTTCAATAAATTGAACATCGGTCAGCAGCAGGAAACCGTTTTTGAACAACGGGTCGTGGAATACGGGGATCGTTCGGATGATCGTCCGCTCCTGACGGAAGATTTTATCGGATGCGAGACAGAGGTGTACGTCAGTACGGCGTTTCGGGAAATCTCATATATGGATCAGGAACATGGGTTCGTATTGGATCTGCCGTACAGTCCGAGCTGGGGAAGTAAGGACTTCCGTATCGCACCGTTCGCAATTGACGAGGACGCACTTCGGTTCGGAGAACTGTTCCCAAATGTCCGCAAGGACTGTGCTTGGGAGCGGGCTTACGAACTGCGGTATATTCCGGCACGATCGTTGGATTCCGCCGTACGCTCCGCGGAAGTCCGGATTGCGGAAGGCGAGTC
>WJLE01000087.1 GCA_014728655.1 Candidatus Uhrbacteria bacterium | reverse complement strand
GTTTTTTAGGTGCAGAAAAGTGTCAACCTAATTCAACTGGAAAATGAACCATCCCTTATATTGCGATCATATTTTTCATAATTATTCGCATCCACTCTGACACGACCAGACACTTTACTGCTCTCCGCATTGATAGTAAACCTATACACTCCCTCGGAATCTGTATAAACAATAGGTGGAGCACCTTGAAAATCCAAAGTAACTTTTGCATTGCTGACAGGGGAACTAGTGTCTTGACTTAAAACACGACCTACATACTCAATTTGTAGAACTGAAGGTGCAGTGGGAGAAAGAACGACAGTGGGTTTTACATTACATCCCCCACCCACGACTATTAAGCATAATAAATTTACACCTTGTTTTTGATCAAACAGAGGCCGTTTCTATTCGGACTTAACATAA
This sequence comes from Candidatus Uhrbacteria bacterium, assembly GCA_014728655.1. Classification (GTDB taxonomy): domain Bacteria; phylum Patescibacteriota; class Patescibacteriia; order 2-12-FULL-60-25; family 2-12-FULL-60-25; genus 2-12-FULL-60-25. The sequence continues at coordinate 2,864 of WJLE01000087.1, read as the reverse complement.
CGCATTCAAACAGAGGCCGTTTCTATTCAAGATGTGACGATTTCAGCCTCCAAAACGGCTTGAACAGTACCTTTCCAAGCAAATAATCAGTGCTTCAGTATGCGGATGGCTGGCAAGCAATTCGATGCGTTTGAGTTGTCCCGCATCAAAATGCAACCGACCGGGAATGGCTAACAAATCCCGCACAATCCGCTTTGAACCCCAAGCCGCGAATGGAGAATTAGCCAAGCCCCGATAACGAAAATCGCCCAGCAAATTGTGGGTCAGATCGGTCAGCAGCACGAGAGCCTTTTGGGCGCCAAACCTTTTCTTGCGGCGCGCTGATAAGTGCAAACCGCTCTTGTCCTCACGAAATTGCTCAACTTCAGCTCCGCCACGACGATTGTAGTGGTCCATAAACGCATTTTTCGATGGAAAAGTGCGTGTGGTGACGTAGTAGCTATGTTTCCATTGCGAATTATGCCACCGTTTTCTGACCAGCAGATCAATCGGCACTCCCAAGTCGAACGTTGGCTCAACCCGGCCTAACCAGGACTGAGAATCATACGCGTCCCACCGCTGCACCCGTCGCGCCAAGGCTTTGGCTCGTTTGCCAGAAAAGCCTTTGGCCAGCACCTGGTAGTCACGAGCCAGGAGCCAGCGCAGATTCTTATCGGTCCCCGCACCCCCGTCCAGGCGATAGAGCGTCCGTTTACGGGCCTGTGGCGCTAAGTCAAATGCACTTTCCACTCCCAAGACGGCGGTTTGCAAGCACTGCATGGTCAGGTAGTTGCCGGGAAACAATCCAGACCAGAGCGTTTCACAGTATTTTATGGCACTGACACGGGCTAATTGTCGTCCGGTGATGTTTTTTTACCGCTGAAGTACCCTTTTGTGCTCCCTTCAGCCTGTTTTCCACACGGCAAACCGGATAAATCGAAGTCCAATAGCAGGAAACCACGCCAATCGTGCTGCAGGGTGCGACTGCACCGGTGGCTGATGTGCTGGACGGCCGCCTCTAATTGGGCGAGATGCATTTGAGTTAGCTCGTTGAGGGCAATGGCGAGCGTAGACTGCTCGGCAAAGCGATCAATGCATTTGACTTGGGCCAGCAGGCGGTCTGGACGCAGCTTGGTGTTGACCACCGAAATGTACTGACACCCGGTCAAGATGCTCCAGACGACCTGTTCCAGCTTCTCAGCCAGGGTAAAACCCCCATTTGGGAAGCCTGAGGTCACTGATTGTAAAGGTTCGAGTACTTTTTGGGCTGCGTAATAGGTCATCAAGGCCGCCACTGGTGCGAATTGGGTATTGGTCAAGGCATCGGTTGTATCGAATTCGAGTCTCATAAGCTTATCCTCCTGCAGCTAAGTCAAATGAACTTTTTAAGGATTATCTCACCAAGACCCGATTTGATCCAATCAAGCACAAAAAACGGTCAAAAAGTAGTCAAAAATGACTATCAAAGGCTTGAAACAGCCCTCAAGTGAATAGAAACCGGCTCTGTTTGAACGTTTTCCGTCAAAAATAAGGTGTAAGGTGCTAGGGGTATAAGTTTTGTAAGGTTGACACACCTTCTCCAGATATTCATGGTTCCAACCGGCTTCCAAACGCTTGTTTTTGATGCCCACCTTGCGAGACGTTTCCTGCTTGAGCAAGTTCAAGGCGATATGGCGCAACACAGCCATATTCTCTGCCGCATATCCCTGCCGGATGCGGCTATCATCTTCTCGGAACCCCACATCCAATACCCGATGGAGCTCGTTCTCGATACGCCAATGGCTCCGCACGGCTTGCGCCGCCGTCTGGGCTAAATCCGGCGTCTCTGCGGCTAAGCTACTGATGTAGTAGCGTTCTTCTGTCCTGACCTCCTCGCCCACGCGGCGCTGAGCGCGCACCCGAATGACTGTGCGTAACTCCCGCCACTCCCGGTGATTGGCGAGCATCGCCAGACAGTCAGGGTCGGAAATTGTCCAACACTCACGAGTTTCGATGCGCCCATGCCCCGCGTCCACTTCACGATACCTGTCATGACGGATACCCTCAAATGCCACATTATTGGCCCAGTAAAATAGATTTTGCACATCCTCATGGAGATGTGGCTGATTGTCCTTGAGGGCCAGGACATAATCAGCTTCCTGGTCTACAATCTGCTCTGCGATATCCTTCTGACAGCCCATGGCATTAATGGTCACGATACAGCCGCTGAGCGCCAGGAGTTCCAATAAAGCCGGGATCGCCGTGATTTCATTGGACTTGCTGGCTACTTTACGTTGGCCTAAGACGACATGATTCTCACTCGCCCAGGCACTCACCATGTGAATGGCCGCCTTACCTGTCCAGGTATCGAACGAGCGGCGTAAGCATTTGCCATCAATAGCAATGACCTGACCTTCCGTCAGCTCCTGCACGGCTTGCATCCAGGCTAGAAAACTGCGCTGTAGAGCTTCGGGGTCCACGCGCGCAAACACTCGCCCAAAGGTATCATGAGACGGAATACCATGGGGCAGCTCCAAGAATGTCTCCAGCCAGGCCAGCTTGGCGTTCCCAAACCTCTCTATCCCTACCCAACCATCCGCTCCGCAAATCACCGCACAAATGGCGATTACAATGATATCCAATAAGTCATGGTCCTTGGTATGATCCACGCGAGGATCTTCAATGTCTGCAAAATGTTCCATAATTGTGGCGGCGGCTGCGCAACTCATGGCTGCTCTCCTTATTTATGATCATATTGACAAGCAGCCATTATATCTGATTTCTTCAGCGTTATTCAGATGCGATTGCCCTGCGATCGCATAAGCCGTGGCTTCCTAATTCTACCGTGCGCCGCAAGCGGTTGCGCCCTGACCTCAGCTGACTATAATCTAGGCAGACTTGAATCT
>WJLE01000010.1 GCA_014728655.1 Candidatus Uhrbacteria bacterium | reverse complement strand
TCGAAAAAGAAGAAGAAAAAGCAGCCAAAAAAGCCGCAACAGAAGACGCCCGTTAGTTTTTTTGAGAAAGCCGTCGGGAAGACGGAAGACAAAAAACCGGAGAAGTCCCCCAAGAAAAAACGGAACGCAATTCGCATCTCCTCCAACCTCCGAGCCGTGCTCACCTGGTCGGTGGCGCTGATCGTTGGCGCCGCCATACTGGGAGGTCTTGGCGTGTTTGCCGTGGTCGGATACGGACGACTCTACGAACACCGGATCTTTCCCGGCGTCCGTGTGTTAAACGTCCGGTTGGATGGCCTGACCGCCGAGGAAGCACGCACGACCCTCTATGAGGAAATTGATCAAGCGCTCAAGGATGGACTACGCTTTCGCTATGAGGACCGGGATATCGTCTTGGCGGCAACAACCGTGGCGCAAGAGGATCCGGATGCCAGCCGTGACCTGATTCGTTACGAAATCGAGGAATCCGTTCTGGCGGCATTGAGCTACGGCCGAAGCGGCTCCGTGCTTCAGGACACCCTGATGCGCTGGCGGGCGCGCGTCACTCCGACGCATCTGGACGTTACCATCCAGATGGACGAACAAGGCATTCGAGAAGGCATTCTGCACTCCGCAGAGGACCTGATTACCGAAGTGACCGATGCCTCCATCGATGTCCGTTGGGACGAGACCTCCGGCGAACCGGAGCACACCATTCATGAGGCAAGCGAAGGGATCCAACTGGATCTGGATGGGGCGCTCCAAACCCTCCGGGATCAGAGTGAACGTCTGACATTTGAACCGATCCTGCTAACCAGTGAGCGAGCGGCGCCGTCCATCACAACATCCGACATCGAACCGCTGACCGCGGAGTTACCGCAATGGATGGAATACGCACCTTTTACTCTAACGTACGAGCATCAGGAATATACGGTCTCCAAAAACCGCTTTGCGACATGGATCGGTGTGGAACTAGTAGAGGATCAGCCCAGGCTCACCATTGATCGCGACTTCTTCCACGAGGACATCCGCGCCCTGGCCGACATCGAACAGGAGGCGAAGAAAGGATCGTTGGTCATTGAGGATGGCCGGGTTAAATCCTTTGAGGCCGGAACGACCGGGTACACCATCCAGGACGACGAGACGGTTCAGGGTATTTTGGACGGAGTCGGAACCAGCTCCACCTTTCCCCTTGTCGTACACAAGATCGAAGCAAGTTTGGCCGGAACCGATCCGGAACGTCTGGGGATTAAAGAGATCATCGGGATCGGAACTTCGGACTACTCCGGCTCCCCGCGGAACCGTCGCCACAACATCGCCCTTGGCGTGGAGAAGGTGAACGGAACACTCATTCCACCGGGTGAAGAATTTTCATTACTCACAACACTTGGGGATATTACGGCAGCCAACGGTTGGCTGGCTGAACTCGTGATTAAAGGGAATAGGACGGTTCCGGAATACGGCGGTGGCCTGTGTCAGATCGGAACGACGACGTTCCGCGCCGCACTGCAGTCCGGACTGGAGATTACGGAACGTCGTAATCATAGCTATCGGGTAAGCTACTACGAACCTGCGGGAACCGATGCCACCATCTACGAACCATCTCCGGACTTTCGTTTCCGAAACAATACGAATGCGCATGTCCTAATCCACGCCTTCACCACGCCACAATCCGAAGTCGTCTACGAATTCTGGGGAACGAGCGACGGACGCGTGGCCGATGTCGGGTACCCGCGAATCTATAACATCACCTCCCCTCCTCCAACCAAACTCATTGAGACCACGGATCTGGAACCGGGTCAGAAGCGATGTACGGAATCCGCACATGCCGGTGCGGATGCCGCACTGGATTACAAAGTCACGTACGCCGACGGAACGGTGCACGAGGAGACCTTCCACTCCCACTACCGACCCTGGCAGGCCGTGTGTCTGGTCGGTGTGGAGGAGCTCAGTGACGCACCAACGTCTGAAACAGATGGAGAGAGCGGAGAGGAAGACACGAACACAGACGACGTGGACGGATCCGTCGTGGAGTCAGGATAGACCCCCTATCGTTGGACACCCGGACATGATGTTCCATGGAATCTGTTCGGAAAGCACCGATGATCGATCACCATACATGTATGAAACGTCATCCCGAGCTTGTTGAAGGATCCGTTTCATAATGAAACGATCGTAAACCACTATGGCGCGCGATCGTTTTCGTAGGTTGTCTTTGAGCCCTTTCTGAATGCCGAAGATCCCTCCATTAACTTAGGATGACTTCATCATTAAACGATGTAGACCGAACACGCTACGTCGTGTCCGACACCTAGGGAACGAGATCCTTCAACTCGATCCCTCATTGCCCAATCGTCAAACGGTCAATTCGCCAAGCAATCGAACCGCCAAATACCCGAATGACCAAAATAACAAAAAAGCCTTGAACAATCCGTCTCCAAGAAACCTAATTATAGGCTTGAGCGAGTCAAAGACCTGCTGCAACCTACGATGAGGTCCCATGCTTGTCGTGGAAACGGATTGTCAAAGGCTTCTTGGAGGTTCAACCGAATGTCGTAGCTTACCCTATTTTGATACCCCTGTCAAGGGATTTTGTTCGTGTTAATACGAGTTTCGACCCGTCTTTCTTTCTGTCTATCGGAACCGTGACTAAAAACCCGGACAGGTTATGTCCTGGTTCCTTAAGGATCTGCCCCTTTTATACTGTTCGGTCTGTCATGTGTCAAGCGTTATCTGGACGCTTAACCAAGCCTCATTTTAGGGCCTATGCAAACGTTGCACCATTGGAAGAAGATGAATGGGACTAGGACGTGGCCGCGGATCGTAGCTTCTCGAGCTCTTCCAATTTCACCGAAAGAATCTTAGATCCCCCCTCCTCTCCCATGGTGACACCGTAAAGCACACTGCATTGATGCATGGTGGCACGATTATGGGTCACGATGATGAACTGGGTGTTTACGGCATGGTCATGGATGATCTCCGCGAATTTCCTGGAGTTCAATTCATCTAACGCCGCGTCCACCTCGTCAAGCACGATGAACGGTGACGGATTCGTGGCCATGATGGCACTGATCAACGCAATGGAGGTAAGCGCACGCTCTCCTCCGGACAGCAGGGCAATGGCCTTGAGACGCTTCCCCGGCGGCGTGGCCTGAATGTCGATCCCGGCAGGCGGCGCATCTGCAGGTGGCGGTACGAGGTTCCCTTCTTCATCCACGGTCGGTTCCGGTGGCACCTGAATGAGCTTTGCCTCGCCACCTCCAAACAGGGTCTTGAACGTTTTACTGAATGCGCTGTTCAGCGTATGAAACGACTCCTCACTCCGCACGCGAATGGTCTCGTCCAACTCCTTAATGACCGTGTCCAATCCCTGAATCGCTCCGCGCAGATCCTCGACCTGGTTGTTCAAAAATTCAAAACGCTCCTTGGTTTCCTCATACTCCTTTTGCGTTGCAGGATCGATGTTCCCAATCCACTCCAACTGTGACCGTACCCGATGCAAGCGCGGTTGCAGCTCTGCTACTCCTTGAACATCCCCGGCACGCTGCGCCAAATGATTGAGCTCAGCCTCTAACTGCGGCGCATACGTCTTGAGCTCCGACAAAAAGGAATCCCGTTTTGTTTCCCAACGTGCCATTTCCACAGCCGCCTGACTTGCACGATGCTCCGCTTGACGGGCGGTTTCCCGTGTCTCATTCAGCTTCCGCTGCGTCTCAAACAGATGCGTTCGCTTCCCTGCCTCCTTTTTGTCCCAGTCGTCTATCTCCTGCTGCACGACCTTAGATCTCTCCCCGATCGCCTTAAGCTTCGAGGTAATGGATTCCAATCCCTGCAGTAGTTTGGGATCGACCTCTTTAGACTTAGCTTCCGGGGCAGGCTCCTGCAACTTCTTCGTAAACTCCTGATGGGCGGTATGAATCTTATGTATCAACGCCTTGATCCGCTCCAGATTTGCATCTTCCTTGTTCACGGCCATCCAGAGCTCATCCAGCTGCTGCTGCGTTCCCTCCACGGTCTGGATGATGGATCCCAGGGAAAGCGGAGACTTCGGCTGTGTCGCCTGCGCCTTTTCCATCTCAACCCGTGCTTGCAATTTAGCCTGCTCTTCACGCAGCGCTGCACGCTCTTCCGCGATTGTATCCAACTGCTGACGCAACCCCTCGAACGCCTTAGACGGTGGCACGGCTTGTTCCATGGCCGCGAATTCCGTTTCAAGTTTGGCCGCCTGATCAAGCAGCTCCTTCTCCTGTGTCCGCGCTTGATCCACCTTGGTCTGTGCGTTCGTCAGATGTGCCCAGATCTCATGCCACATGCCTCCAAAATACCGCTCCTCCAACTCCTGCTTTTCTTTCTCGAGCTCATCGCGCTGCTCTAAACGTTTAACCTGACGCTGCAACGAAGACAGGCGAGGCGCAATTTCACGCAGCAACGCCTCGGCCTGCGCCAACCGCTCTCGGCTGGTCTGCAGCTTGGTGATAGATTGATGACGCTTGAGCTGATAGGGACGGAGGCCGGCTGCCTCGTCAAAAAATTCCTTTCGTTCCGCCGGACCTGCGGAAAGCACGGCGTCTACCATCCCCTGCCCAATCACGCTGTACGTACGCTGACCGATCCCGGCTTGCGCCAACAGCAACGTCACGTCACCAAGTTTTGCCGCCCGGCGATTGATCTCAAACTCGGACTTCCCATCCCGATATAGCCGTCGCGTCACCACGATCTCCGGCATGTCGATCTCCGAATGCTTGGCATCGTTCACCAGGGTCATGGTCACCTCTGCGAACCCGGAACGAGACTTCTTCTCGGATCCGGAAAAGATCATGTCCTCTGACTTCTTCCCGCGTAAGAGCTTCATGCTCTGCTCCCCCATCACCCATCGGATCGCATCGGCGATGTTGGATTTTCCCGATCCGTTCGGACCGACCACGCCCGTGATCCCGCGTCGCTTCGAATCCTCTGGAGCGAATTCCAGCACGGTCTTGGTGGCGAAGGTTTTGAACCCCTGAAGTTCAAGTCTCCGTAGATACATACGAGGCCATACCTTACCGCGCGGAAGGGGGTTTGGAAAGACGAAGGAATCCGGGATCGTGAAGGGATGACAGATTACGGATTGCTGCGAAACAGTGAATGCGTCATGCGTCAGGAGAAATCAAGCACCCCCTTTACAGCAAAGCTAATCAATCCTAGTCTACCTTCCATTGATATGACGAATACCCATGAAAAGCTGGCCAGTCATTTTCATCAGGCCGTAGCGGAATCCGTTAAGCGTACGGTAGAGTTCCCGCCGGGGGTCCTGGTGACGGTTGTAGATGCGCATATCACCGGAGACGCGTTACACGCCAAAGGAATATTGTCCGTACTTCCCGCAGACCGCGCCGAAGAGGCTCTGACAGCCATTCGGGAATTCGACAAGGAACTGAAAGAGGATCTGGTTAAGCGCGTTCGACTTCGACGCACGCCCAAGCTGCACTGGGGACTAGATACGACAGAGGAACAAGCCGCGGAGATTGAGAAACTCCTGAACGCAGCGCACCGGGACGAAGGATGAGGGAGGGGCAAGAAGGATCCCCCATCCACCCTCCTTCTTCCATCCTCCTTATTCCGTTGACAGATCCTCCAAGCCGAGATAACGTAGGTCATTCCGTTATGACGGCTCATCACCAGTACGGACGAATGATCGAGGCGATGCGTAAGGCGCAGCGCATTTTAATGGTGTCCCACCGTAAGCCCGACGGAGACACGATCGGGGCCACCACAGCCGTGGCGCACTGGTGTGCAAACCAGGGCAAGGACATTACGCTCTTCTGCGCGGATGTCCCCCCACATCTCTTTCATTACCTGGATCAAATCCACCGCTACACGAACGACCCTTGCGTGTTTGACCGGGCCTATGACCTGGTCATTGTCTTTGATAGCGGAGATTTAAAATACGCCGGTGTGGATGCGTACATCCCGCGGATCCCGGGAAGCTATCTATTGGCGAACATTGACCATCACAAGACGAATCAGTTCTACGGCCACATGAACATCGTGGAATTCATCAGCTCCACAAGCGAGGTGATCTACCGCATGTTCAAGGCGAGCAGCATCCCCATGGACCATGCCATTGCCACGAGTCTGCTCACCGGAATCTGCTGGGATACGAGTAATTTCTCAAACCCACTCACAAGCGTCGACGCGATGGAGGCAGCGAGTGAACTCACGCAGCTCGGCGCACGGTTCAACGACATCCTCAGCAACCTTTGGTACAACAAGTCCACGGACGTCCTTAAACTCTGGGGCCTGATCCTATCCCGCCTGCACTACAATCCCCGTTATGACGTCGCATCGAGCTACTTCCTTAAAGAGGAACTGGAACAGACGTCCTCCGAACTCACGGAGGTGATCGTAAACTTCTTAAGCGCTGTGGTCGGTGAAGCGGACACCATTCTGCTTTTAAAAGAGATGCCGAACAACGTGGTAAGAGGATCATTCCGCGGCAATGAACGCGACGTCTCTAAGATCGCCAAATTCCTGGGCGGCGGCGGACACAAAGGCGCCTCCGGATTCCAGGTCGATGGTCGACTGGAGATCACCAACGACGGACATCCACGAATCGTTCAGGACGACCGCACTATCGAACCTGGGTTCGTTACCGAGTCCTGAGTTGCGCAATACGAATGACGTATTACAGTTTTCGCGAACGCTTTTTTGAACCCCTCAACACGCAATCCCTAACTCCTGCCCACCACGTCGGCACGGCAGGCAGGCGGAAGGGCGCAACTCAATACTCCTTTTTCCCGAGCGTAGCGAGGGACCTCGTGATGCAAAAAGGATCATCCGAGATGACTTGATTCCTCGTCCCGCTACACGAAGACTCGGGTAAAGGATCTTGGGGCGTATTGCATTTTAGCAATCACCCTGCTAGACTGCTAACTAATCATTTCTATGCAACATCCCTACGAAATCCGCTCCGAATCCCCTAACGCCTATCTCGTCCCTACGGTGATTGAGAAGACGAACATGGGCGAACGGGCGTACGACATCTACTCCCGCCTTCTGAAGGACCGTATCATCATGCTTGGGAGCCCGATTAACGATGAGATCGCAAACATCATCGTGGCGCAGATCCTGTTCTTGGAAAGCCAGGATAAGAACAAGGACATCAAGCTCTACGTAAACTCCCCGGGCGGCTCCGTAACGGCCGGGTTGGCCATCTATGACGCCATGCAACACGTAAGCTGCGACGTTTCCACGATCTGCATGGGCATGGCCGCCAGCATGGGTGCCGTGATCTTGGCCGGTGGAGCCAAAGGAAAGCGATTTGCATTACCGAATAGCGAAATTATGATCCACCAACCGTTAGGTGGTATGGAAGGTCAGGCTGCAGACATCAAAATCCGCGCAGAACGGATGCTTCAGATGCGCGACATCCTGAACAAACTTCTGACCAAGCACACGGGTCAGACCCTGAAGAAAATCGAACAGGACACGGACCGCGACTACTTCATGCTGCCGGACGCAGCCAAGAAGTACGGGTTGATTGATAAGGTGATTGGGTAAATTGATATGGCCGTGCTTGCGACAACTCATTCGAGATACTAAATGACAACCAAGCGATGTCACATCAATGCTTTGGCCGGAACCATAATCAGGACCTTTCTTGATGATGAT